>PHDQ01000007.1 GCA_002841025.1 Bacteroidetes bacterium HGW-Bacteroidetes-13
ATCATTTTTTGTAGGTGGTGTGGTTAGCATACAAACAGCACTAAATCTCACCAACCCATTGTTGCCGAAATTTCTCATCGGTTTTGCCACTCGGCAATCTATCATACTTGAATTTTCCCCAACATTTATTTCGATAATCATGGCAGGACGCGTGGGGTCTTTTATCACGTCAAGCATAGGAACCATGCGCGTCACCGAGCAAATTGATGCCTTGGAAGTCATGGGCGTAAACTCGCTGAATTATCTTATTTTTCCAAAAATTATAGCGATGATGCTTTACCCATTCATCATTGCAATCAGCATGTTTCTCGGCATTATTGGCGGATGGGTTGCGGCAGTAATGGGTGGTTTCGCAACCTCATCAGACTACACACAGGGAATCCAAATTGAGTTTATTCAATTTCACGTGATTTATGCCTTTATCAAAACGTTGGTTTTTGCTTTTATTTTGGCAACCATACCGGCTTTTCACGGATATTACATGCAAGGAGGCGCACTGGAAGTCGGCAAAGCCAGCACAACCTCTTTTGTGTGGACCAGTGTTGTCATTATCGTACTAAATTATATCATAACCCAATTACTCCTCAGCTGATGATAACCGTAACAAACTTGCATAAAACTTTTGGTGATGTTGAAGTTCTCAAAGGAATCAGCACTTGTTTTGACAAAGGAAAAACAAACCTGATTATCGGTCAAAGCGGCTCTGGAAAAACGGTTTTTCTAAAATGTATGATTGGGCTTTTTAAGCCAGATGAAGGTGAAATCTCTTTTGAAGGCCATGTCTATAAAAACTTAGACTACGACGAACAACGCGAATTGCGAACACAAATCGGGATGGTTTTTCAAGGAAGCGCATTGTTTGATTCAATGAACGTGCAGGAAAATGTAAAATTTCCACTCAAAATGTTCTCCAATATGAATACGGCTCAGATGAAAGAAAGAGTCGATATGGTTTTGGATAGGGTCAACCTGAAAGAAGCACACCATAAACTTCCTTCTGAAATTTCGGGTGGAATGAAAAAACGTGTCGCCATTGCTCGAGCCATCGTGCTCAATCCGAAGTATTTATTCTGCGATGAACCCAACTCGGGACTCGACCCGCAAACTTCCATTTTGATAGATAATCTCATTCAGGAAATCACAAGAGAGTTCAACATCACAACCGTTATCAATTCGCATGACATGAATTCGGTGATGGAAATAGGGGAAAAAATCGTGTTTCTCAAAGATGGAGTCAAAGCATGGGAAGGAAGCAACAAAGAGATTTTTAACACAGACAATAAAGCAGTAGTTGACTTCGTTTACTCATCAAATCTGATGAAAAACGTCAGGGAAGTTTATAGACATCAACAGTCTTAATTTTACTAACTAAATTAACAATTACTATGAAAAAACCATTGATAGCACTCGTGCTAACCGCCAGTATTTTATCCTCATCGTGCCTTGGCGAGTTCAAAGCTTTTAATAATCTTAAGGATTGGAACAAAGGTGTTTCCGACAGCAAATTTGTCAACAACGCCATCTTTTGGGGATTCTTCATCATCCCGGTTTATCCGTTGTTTTTCTTGGGGGATCTAATCATATTCAACGTGATTGAATTTTGGTCTGGTTCCAACCCGATAGCCATGCAGGCAGGCGATATCGAAAACCAATTTGTAGAAAAAAACGGTGTGAAATACCAACTCACCGCTACGCAAAATCATTTTACGGTAGCCGTACTTTCGGGTGAAAAACAAGGCAAAAAAGTAAATATGTATTACTTGCCTGAAGAAAAAACCTGGTATGCGGAGAATCCGAATGGAGCAGATGTCAAATTGTCAAAATTTGAAGACGGCTTCTACATGGTTTCACTCCCCAACGGACAAGCTGTTGCCGTGCCACAAGGAAGTACTTACCAAGAAGGCATGGAACTCATCAATGCCAAATTACACCAAAAAACGGATTATTATTGGGTTCAAGATGCACCGAATGGCGTATCCGCTAAATAATTAATTCATCCTTTTCTTAAAAACCCTCATGCACGATGTGTGAATGGGGGTTTTTTATTTCTCGAAGTTCATTTTAAAGTTTATCTCATTCAGATCAATTTCCGGCACTGCGCCTTCCTTCGATGCCACCAAAGCGCCCAAAGCACAAGCAAAACGGAGCGCTTTTTCAACCGGGGTTTGCTGATGCAATTGAGACAACAAGGCTGCCAAAAACGAATCGCCGGCACCGATAGTGTCTTTTACGGTGACCTTAAAACCGCCAAAGGAATAAAACTTCTCGTCTTTATACAACAATACACCGTCACCGCCAAGTGTCACACAAATGATGTCGGTCTTTGTTTTTTCGGACAAGTGCAAAACAGCCTCTCGTATGTCTTGAACACCTGGTTTAAAATAAGCCGCTATTTCTAAAATTTCTTCCTCGTTAAACTTGATAAAATCTGCCGCCTGCATGAGCTCAATCAATGTTTCCTTGTCATAATGCGGCGGGCGAAGATTGACATCCAAGACTTTATAGGCATCATTTTTTAATAGCTGGAAAAGTGTGTTTCGGCTGGTTTCACTTCGCACGGTCAGCGAATTATAAATGAGATAAGTTGCACACTCCGACTTTTTCTTTACGACATCGGATAAAGAAATTTCGTCCCATGCCACCGGTTTTTCGATGGCATAAGTTGCGACACCATCAGCAGAAAGTTTTACATTCACTGTGCTTGTTGGCAAACTTTTGTGGGTCTCAATTAGCGTAGTGTCTAATCCTTGGTCAGCTATAAAATTAAATAACTCTTTTCCCAATTCATCTGTACCGACTGCACTCAACATGCTTACTTGATTGCCCAACCGATGTAGCCATATAGCCACATTGAGCGAAGCTCCTCCAACAACTTTCTTGTTTGGTAAAACATCGAAGAGTACTTCGCCAAAACATAAAAAATTTGCAGATTGGTTCATCCTTTACGGTTTCTATTGAGAATTCTATGCTCCAATTCCTCCAGAGAAATTCCTTTGGTTTCGGGCATCATAAAGAGGACAAACAACAATTGTAAAACCATCATAAAAGCAAAAAAGGCAAATATTGGCCAAGGATTCACGCGAAATAGATCGATGACAACCGGACCCAATAAGGTGATCAGCGCTGCAAAAACCCAATGCGTTCCCGTTCCAAAAGATTGCCCGGAAGCCCGCACATTGTTCGGAAATATTTCAGAAATAAATATCCAAATAACCGCACCTTGCCCGACAGCATGTGAAGCGATAAACAACAAAATAGACACCATCAAAATCAACGATCCTGCGCCTGAATAAAAAGCCCAAGCCACCAAACTCAAACTGACGATGTATCCGATGGAGCCGACCAACATCAGTTGTTTCCTGCCAAAAGGGTCAATCAACCGCATCCCGACAAAGGTGAACAACAAGTTGACAACGCCAATCAGTACCGAATTCATCAGCGATTCTTTGGAAGCCAATCCGGCCATTTCAAGAATTTCTGGCGCGTAATACAAGATAAAATTGATTCCCGAAAGCTGGTTAAAAAATGCAATGAGGAAAGCCAGTATCAAAGGCCATTTATACTTGGCTGAAAAAATATGTTCACTTTGATTGGGTTTCAATTGATCACTCTTGATTTCTTTAAAACTGACCAAAGCTTCTTCCCTCGAAAGATTTTGTTCGAGCAACGCCAAACCGGCTGTTTCGTCTTTTTTCTTCAAAATCAACCAACGCGGGGTGTCAGGCACACGTAAAACCATGATGCAATAAATGAATGCAGGAATGGCTTCTACGCCCAGCATCCATCGCCAATCGTTCGCGCCGTCAAAACCTTTGAGAAGAAAATTAGAGAAAAAGGCAATCAAGATGCCAAAGACGATGTTGAATTGATAGAGAATTCCCAGTTTTCCACGGTTGGCAGCAGTAGTTATTTCCGAGATATAAATTGGTGCGGCAACAGAAGATGCGCCAACACCCAAACCACCGATAAATCTGAAAATCGAGAATGAATACGGATCGGGTGCTAAACCCGAACCTAAGGCAGAAACCAAATAGAGAATACCAATCCAAAACAAGGTTTTCTTTCGTCCATATTTATCACACGGAATTCCGCCTAACAAAGCACCGATAACCGTTCCCCACAATGCCATTGACATGATGAAAAGTCCGTGAAAAAGGGGAGACATATCCCAAAGTTCTTTGATGGGTTGATTGGCACCGGAAATGACTACGGTGTCAAATCCAAACAAGAAGCCTGAAACGGCTACAGTGATGGACCAATTGCGGATGTTGTTTGTCTTCAAGGGTTCGGTTTATTACAGGTTAGGTTTAAGTGACTGCTAAAGTCTTTCAATATTATGAAATTACCAGATAGTATTGATTTTATTAACGCTAAAATTTTTCATTTCTTTATTTTCCTCACCAAAAATCTGTAATTTGTTAAATGGTTTTTTCGGGAAAACGATTTCCGTAAATGCGTAAATTCCGTCATTGATAAAGATTTCTATGGATGACTGATCGGTATAAATTTTAAAATTCAATGGAGCACGCTGAATATTGTGGACTTTTATTTGATGAATTTCTTTGCTGAAATTTTCATCAAAATCAACCAAACCCGAGCTTGTTCGATCAATTGAAAAAGTTTTTGTTTTTGCATCGTATGATAATTGCAGCGAATCGTTTTCAGCATTTGAAAAAACAAGTTTCAGAGTGGCATTGGGTGCGTCAAATGAAATCTCAGCTTGTGAGACTATTTCACCGTCAACGGTTTTGGGAAGTTTGGCACTTGCTTCTTCAATATGGTTTACTGCTAAAGATTCAAGTTGTTCCACCGCCTTGCTTTTCAAAACATATTGACTGCCGACTTTTGCCAGTGAAAGCTCTCTGGGCAAGGTCATGGCACTTCTCCAAACTTCGGTAGGTGTTTTTTGTGCGTAGAGCCAATTGCTCATCCAACCGATAAAAATGCGTTTTCCGTCGGGAGTGTTGTTGAAAGTTACACCGGCATAGTTATCTGTTCCGTAATCAATCCATTTGAGGTCTTTCTGATCGGTAGTGAATGTTTTTCCATCGAAATTTCCGACAAAGTATTGTGTTCCGGAACCACCCAATGGCGCACCGGGGTTGATGCTGATAAACAACACCCATTTTTCTTCGTTTGTGCCTTCTACTTTCAATTTAAACAAATCCGGACATTCCCACACGCCGCCGTGTGCGCCGATGTCTTTGCCAAAATCGCTCAAATGTTTCCAATCTTTGAGGTTATTCGACGCGTAAAACCGGGCGTGATCTCCCGCAACCAAAGTCAGTATCCATTGCTTACTTTCTTCATGCCAAAAAACTTTCGGATCTCTGAAATCGCGAATTTCGTGGTTGTCAATTACCGGATTTTTGTCATAAACCGTCCAGGTATCTCCGTTGTCCAAACTGTATGCAATTCCCTGGGTTTGAAAATCATTGCCGCCTGCTTTTTCCTTGGCATCGTTGTGATAAGTGAAAATAGCCACCAAAGGTGGGTTTTCTATAGTGCCAAATCCTGAAGAATTTTGTTTATCCACCACTGCACTTCCTGAAAAAATATAACCGTTTTTGTCCGGATACAGCGCGATGGGTTTATGCTCCCAATGGATCAAATCTTTGCTGACGGCATGTCCCCAATGCATGGGTCCCCAGACGATGTCTTCCGGATAATATTGATAAAACAAATGATAAACTCCTTGGTTATAAACCAAACCATTCGGGTCGTTCATCCAATGTGCCGGTGGCGTAAAATGATATTGCGGACGGAATTGCTCCTGAAAAGCAGTAGTTGGCAAAGTGGTTTCCGAATCGGATTTTGCCTTTTGGTTGCAGGCGGTCATTGTCAATATTAGTCCAATGGAAAAAACGGCAAGGGTGGTCTTCATAGGTTTGGTGAGTTAAAAGATTCAGCCTGGATTTTAGAAAAAAAAACATCCAATCAAGGATGTTTCTTTCAAAAATAGGTTATTTTTTTGAATTTTACTTAGTCAAAATTATTGTAGTCCGGTTTATTTTACAATATCAATCTTCGGTTACAATTTTTATTTTCAACGCAAAAAATCATCATTAGATTTTTAATCACTTCTTATTGTGCTTATTTTTTATTTGGCTAAAGCCAACTGCTTCACTGTTGCAGCTGTCATCCCGCTGAAGCGGGATGCAATTAATGAATTGGGGTTGGCTTTAGCCAACCTATACAGTTTTACAAATATCTTGGCTTTAGCCAAAATAAATTACTCTCTGATATCCCGTTCTTGAGGAAGTCGTTTTAGTCACATTAGGCAAAACAGGAAGCCCGTTCTATGAATATATTAAAAAAACTTATAATTGTAAGGATTAAAAACACCGGATTTAATTTTTATCGGACACGTATGTTTTGCCGATTAACGATCAACGGGTTTTATCTTCTCTAAAAAATTCAAAACTTTTTTCTCGTCTTGTTCAAAACTGAGAAGTTTTTTTTCGGGTGAATACAGATAAATTGATGGGTAACGTTCAACGCCAAAAACAGTTGCGAACGCTCTGTCTTTTTCCAACAAAATTTTAAAATTCGATTGTTCGTTTAAAACCGGGGCGTATTTTTTCATAAAGAAGAGCGAATTTCCTTTGTCGCCAACGGTCACGCCGTAAACCATCATGTTGTTGTCCAACTTGGCAACGTTTTCATTCAATGTTTTGAAAGCGCGTTGGCAGTGTGGGCAAGTTGGATTAAAATAAACAAAAACAATGTATTTGTTATGTGCCAAATCCTTGTCCGAAAAAGAATTGCCATCGGCATCTTGTACGGCAAATTTTGGCAACGATTGCGGTTTGTCTTGCGCGAACAAGTTGAGATTAAGCAAAAGAGAGACAAATAACACGCTGATAACTTTTTTCATGATTTTTATTTTTTGAATCTAAAATAGTTTGACAAAAATAGTGAATTAATAAAAGTTTAAATCTTAAAAAACAATAAAATCAATGCATTCCAAGGACAGATTTTATGTCGATGTCAGCTACTGAATTTACAATCAAATCGGGTTTGAAGGCGTAATCAAGCAGCGAATCGGTTGAGGAAACGCCAGACATGGTGAGTATGGTTGTATAGCCCAATTGAACGCCTCCCAAAATATCTGTATCCATGGTATCGCCGATGATGATGGTTTCTTCTGCGCTCAAGCCGAGATATTTACGAGCCGACCGCATCATCACTGGGCTTGGTTTTCCAACTGAAAATGCTTTTTTACCGGTTGCCTCTTCTATCATGGCTACGACTGCTTTGATACCTAAGTTGACCCAACCTTTCTTCTTGGGTGACGGATCGAGATTGGTGGCGATAAATTTGGAGCCCGATAGTATCATATCGACCGCGTTGTTGACCATTTCGAGGGTAAAGTTGCGACCTTCGCCGACCACGACAAAATCCGGATTGGAGTTTACCAATTTGTAATCAACATTGTGTAAACTCGCCAAAAGTCCACCTTCTCCCAACACATAAGCCGTGCCTTTTGGTTTCATAAAAGACAAAAACCAAGCGGTCGCCATGGCACTGGTGTAAACATTTTCTTCTTTTATCTCAATGCCCATCCGAGCAACTTTATAGACCGCATCTAATGGTGTGCGCTGGCTGTTGTTGGTCATAAAAAGAAAGGGGATGTTTTCTTTTTGAAGGGTTTGAATAAATTTATCTGCGCCGGGAATTAAGGTTTCATTTGAATAAATGACACCGTCCATATCGATGAGAAATCCTTTTTTTGACATTTTTCGCAAGTTTTTGTGGCAATAAATATTTTTTGATAAAATTATCGATTTTATTTCAGACCCAAAACAAAGAGATATTATATTTAGGTAAAACAAACATCTAAGTTTGTGAAGTGTTATTCCTTTTGATATATCCTGACGTAGTCTATAACCATTTTTTGAGGAAAGACGGTGTCGTCAATTCCTTTTTTTCCACCTGAAATTCCACCTATGGCAATGTTGAGTTTTAGGTAGAATGGCTGGTCGAAAGGCCATTGATTGTGTTGGTTATAGTTTTTTCTTTTGATTGTTTGATAAATTTTTCCATCAAGTAAAAACTCAATCTGTTTTGCTGTCCAACGAATGGCATAAACATGAAATTCATCATAAGGATTTTTAATCTGAATTTTTTTACTTTGAAATTGATACGATTCATTCCCTGATGCATTCAGGTGGACTGAGCCAATGATCGATTTTCTATCAAACCCCAAGTGTTCCATGATATCTATTTCTCCTCTTTTAGAACTTACGGCTTCTTCGTAGTTTTCGTTTAACATCCAAAAGGCTGGCCAAAGACCCGCTCCCTTGGGTAGTTTGGCTCGCACTTCAATGATTCCGTAAGTCCAATGAGCCAATCCTTTTGTGGTGAGGCTTGCAGATGTGTAGGCTGCTTTCTGCCAATTTTCTTTCCAATTGGTTGCGTCTTGGGAGATGAAAGCTTCATTTTTGATGGTTTCTTTATGCGTTTCAAGTATCAGTGAACCATTTTCTATACGGGCGTTTTTTAATCGTTCTGTGTAGTATTGCTTTTCTAAATTCCGAATGAATCCGTTTTCAAAGCCCCATTTTTCAGGGTTTGGTTTGCCGAAATCATTAAACTCGTCAGACCAAACCAACCGATATGAATTTTCGATGTAGGCGTGATTTGTTTTGCAAGAAATCATAAAAAATAAGCTCGTTAAAAGTGTAAACGAAACAGTTCGCATTCTCATAAATCAATCTTGACGATAATTTATAAATTTAGGGAATTATTGGTATTTTAATTCTACATAAACGGGCAAATGGTCGGATGGATATTTTAAATCTTTGGAATCGCTCAAGACGGCATATTTCAATACTTTCAATTTTTCATTTCTTGAGATAAAAATATAATCTATCAAGTGAGTTACGGGTTCGTTATGCTTGAATCCGTTGAAAGTACCGGAAGGTCCGAAAGGTGTATTTTCTGAGACTGAACGGGTGTCAATCATTTGTTTTTGGAGGAAAACAATTCTTTCCGTATCGGGTTCAGAATTAAAATCACCCATAAAAATCACCGGATAATCTGGACGATTGACGGATTCAATTTCTGACAAAATGAGTTTGATGCCTTTGGTGCGAGCTTCTTCTCCGATGTGATCTAAATGGGTATTAAAAACCCAAATACGTTTGCCGGTCATTTTATCGGAAAGCAAAGCATAGGTACAAACCCGATTAAACGCGGCATCCCAACCTTTGGATATTTGGTCGGGTGTGTCAGAAAGCCAAAAGGTTTTGTTTTCTAAAACCTTAAAACGGTCTTTTTTATAATAAATATTGGATGACTCGCCTTTTCCTTCGCCTTCTCTGCCGATACCAACTTGGTTGTATTGCTTTAAAGCATTGGAAATATCAACAACTTGTTCGGGTCTGGCTTCTTGGATGCCAAAAATATCCGGTTCGTAAAATTGGATTTGATTCGCAAAATAATCCTTTCTAAGTGGCCAAGCATTTTCACCGTCAGAATCTACATTCAGGCGAATGTTGTAGGTCATTACTTTGAGGGATTGGGCTTGCGCACCAAACATTAAAAAACAAATACTAAAGCTGATAAAAATTGTTTTCATAAATATAAAATTTGATTTTAGAGGTCATACCTGTCTGCCGACAAGTGGATATGTTTTTGCGTTTTTATTCATAGTTTTTTGTAAACGCAAACCAGTTGTCAATAGCGATACATAAATTAAATGATAGAATAATACGTTCAGTAATTTTTTAATTTTTCCATAAAAAATTCAGGCTCATCAGTTGTGATAAAGTCAAAGCTGTTTTGAATAACCCAATCCATGTCTTCAACCTTATTTACTGTCCAAGCATTCAGTGTAATCTTATTTTCCTTTGCACTATACAACCATTCGGAGCGATTTTTAATTTTAGAAATTTGATAATCCAATCCTGATATTCCGTCAATTTTTAATTGTTCCGGAGAAACGTCGCCCCCTAAATATTGTGTGGAAGCATTCGGGTCTAATTCTATTATTTTTTTCAAAACAGCATAGCTGAAGCTGATGTAAATAACCTTGTCTTGTGCCTTTAAACGCTGTATTTGCTGATGTGCTTTTTGGGCAATCAGCAAACTTCTTTCTTTGCTGATTCCGGATGGTTTTATTTCACAAATTAATTTTGTTTTTTTGTTTTTGTGTATTCCGGATAAAATGTATTCCCGCAATGTAGGTAATTTTTCGCCATTCGAGAGTTTGTGTTCGATTAATTCAGCATAGGTTGATTTCTCAATCTCCATGTCAAAAAACGTTGGGTCGTGATTGATGATTAACGAATCGTCGGTGGTCATTCGCACGTCAAACTCTGAACCATAGAATTTTAATTTGATGGCTTGTCTGAGTGAAGCGATAGAGTTTTGTGGCAGGTTCAATTTTTTCCAAGCGCCTCTGTGGGCAATGATTTTCGGTTTTGATGAATTTCTTTTTTCAGTTTTTTTGGCTGAATCAGTTTTGAATGGAATCATAATTTTGATTCTGTACCACGCATATACATTCTCAGCTACCTCTGTCGTTGCCCATGATTTCCCCAAGGATTTGATTTCCCAATCGCTGTCATTATACGATTGATTTGCCCAATCCATGTTGTCGCCCATTTTGAATTTGACTTCTTTGGGAAGGCTGATAGATTGTGATTCTGTCGGTTGCTTTTTATACGCTTGCAGGACGAGCAGTAAAAGTATGAGTTGAAATGAGGTTTTCATTTTTGTTGTGTCTTTATTTTTTTTATTTAATCTCTTTTGTTGAAATTTTCCATCACCAGTCTTAAATATTGCCTTGTAAAATTAGGTTTTGTATAGAAGGTAATTATTGATGTAACTCTTTTACACTGAAATATACCGGATCTTATTTTATTCAAATTTAAGCCAATCCAATTTTAGGGTATTAGATTTGACCAAAATTTGAACTTTATTTTTCCCTTTCATTAAATTAAAAGTGCCTGTATTCACTATATCCAAGTCTTTATTGTTTATTGTGAAATGATATTTTTTACCATTTACAATAATAATAATTTTGGAAGGCTTCGTTTTGGTTGAAGCTCTCAATGCCAATTGGTATTCGCGACTTTCTAAACTCTCAAAATTATAAACTACCCACTCGGTTTTTTGAAGTTCAACAGATTGTTCAGACCAAAATTGATCTTTGTCTTTGCTGTCTAATTTTATTTTTACGGGTTCGTCTTTTCTATAAAATTCAGATTTATTGAGGGTGTCCAAAACAAAATAGGAACGATTGTATCCTTCGTGTCCGTAATTTTCGGCTTCGATTATGCCGGGAATTCTATTGAATATGGCATTCGTAACATCCTCAAAATAATCACAGTTAGCCAATTTAATGTTTTCTAGAAAGTCGTTCAACGCTTTTTCGGCAAGTGCGCTGTCTGGTTTTGGCCCTTTTCTTGTGTATTCGGAAATCAAGTCCCAATTTTCCGGTTTTTTAATAGAATAAGGCGTGTTTTGGGTGTCCATTTTTTTCCAAGGCCACAAAGAAAAACCTATATTATTTGCTTCCAAATATTGTGATGAAGCCCAATGTATTGCATTCCCTTTTTCACCCATTTCGCCTACCCAAATCGGCGTGTTAAGTTCTTTTCGTTTTATTAAATACTCGTCAATATTATTCAAGTTGTCAGGTCTTGCCCAGCAATAATAATGAAATTGATAGAAAACATTTGAATCAAAAGGTTTGTCAAAAACAGACCAATCGTTTGACCAATCAAATCCCTCTAAAGTAATCATGTGTTTGGTGTCAACTTTCCTAATTTCGGCAGTTACACGTTTATACAGAGGCACGAGTAAATGTTTGTGTTTTTCGGCAGCCCCAGTCGCTTTTGGGAGCGGCTCATTCAGCAAATCATAAGCAGCCACAGTGGGTTCATCTTTATATTTTCGGGCAATTTCAACCCAAAGATTGATGAGCTGCTCTTCGTATTTTTTATCAATAAAAAGTTCGGGAATATCATTGGGGCTATCGTCAATATTGGCGCCTGTTTGTCCGCCGGGAGCTCCATGCATGTCAATAATAACATAAACTTTATATTTCTTGCACCATGAAACCAGAGAATCCATCAACTTGAATCCTTCCTCAACATACTCAGGGTTTTCGCCTTCGGTAAGAAATAATCTTGCGTTTAATGCGGGTCTAACCGAGTTATATCCAAGTTCAGCAATTCTTTTTATATCAGCTTCTGTGATGAAATTTTGTCTGTATGTTTTCCAAAAATGAGTGGCTTTTTCTTTTCCAATCAAATCTTCCACTACTTTTTCTATCTTGCGCGGACGGTCTCCCAAGCCTCCAAATTTCCACATATAACCTTCCGGCAAAAGCCAGTTTCCAAGCCCTACGCCTTTTAAAAATATTTTTTCTCCCGATTCATTAAGCATGTCCTGACCGGAAGTGTGCAGAAAAGTTAAATTTTTTTCTTGCTTTGATTGCGCATAAGAAAAATAGACTGTGGCAAGGAGTATAATTAAAAAACCTGTTGTTTTCATTCTTGTTTGTTTTTAATTAAGCTCACTTTATTGAAAAGTAAACTTAAAATTTTCATTTGTTTTCGTTGCTGTTTTATAAATGACCGCTTCTGAAACATAAATATTTGTATCTGAAGATTTAGGGTTTTTTGCGCCCTTAACAACCAGCTTAACAATATGTTTTCCATCAGGAAGATTAAGTATGTGAAAGATATTAATGCCTCGATGTTCTTGTTTGGCGTAATCGAAATAACAATCGATGGTACGTTTGAATACGCCGTCAACAAAAACATCTGCCATTCCTCCGTCTTTTACCCAATTGCCTTCAATCGAAACCCCTGTACCTTCAAAAACTAAACTTATTTCATCCCCAGCATTATGACTGTATTTAGATTGATTTTTATTGCTTTCCTTCCAATTTCCTTTTGTTTTCCATGCATCGGTTGACGAATCAAAAACATTTATCCTTTTGTCAAAAACTAGTTTAGGAAAAGCATCTTCCAACGGAAAAGCAACCGGATTTTGAATTTTGATAGTCAAATCTTTTTCTCCAATTTCCCCGCCATTTTTAACAATCATCTCTTGCGAGTACTTCAAGGTACTATTGACTGCTTTATTGAATGAATAAGAAGTATTATCAAACAGGGAATCCCCCATATTTTTAACAGCTGTTTGATAAGCCGATGGCAAACCGCTAAATCCTTTGATAACTCCTAAAACGGCGACAGCATTTGATGGATTGCAATCTGAATCCTGACCGCAACGTGTAGCAATTTCCATTGTTTTATCGACATCTCCATCTCCATAAAGCAGTCCCATAACGATAAACGCTCCATTAAGTTTGGCATCAATATTAAATGTTTTACCAGCTTCGCAAATATTTACGTTACCCCATTTATTGTTTAATTCTTGCCAGGCTTCACGCCAATTGGTCGGATACTGTTTGTGTAAAACAATAACATCATTAATGATTTTCGCATAATCGCTTTCGGCTGGAAGAGAGCGCAATGCTTTATTAACAATTTTATTGATGTCATTTTCTAAAAAGGCCTCTGAGTATAAAGCTGCTACAAAAACTCCTCCATAAACGCCATCTCCATAATTCATGATATGCCCTATTTTATCGGCAATCTTGTTGGCGGATTGTGGCATTCCGGGGCAAATAAAACCAATATAATCCGACTCAATTTGAAAATCAATATCGTCGGCATGTAGGCTAAATTCAGGATTTCCCGAAAACGGCGGATAAATTCCATCAAAGTAATTTTTTCGCCCTTGAACATTGGCGTGCCACAACATATAGCCGGACTTTGCAAATAACTCTTGAAATTTCATTGCCGGTGCATCAACACCATATTTATCCATGGTTTCCATAAAAGTAAGCTGCACGTAGATATCGTCTTGCCAGATGGATCCTTTAACATCGGCAGGAATCCAATAAATGGAATCCTCAAACATCTTCCCTTGAGCCTTGAACTCCGTAGGCGCTCCGTAGGTAACACCTATCATTTTTCCAGCCCAACCGCCGGCAATTTTGTCTTTTAAAACTGCTTTTGGTAAGTTAATAAATTGAATTTCTGTTTGTTTCTCTTTGCATGCCTGCATGACAAGCAGTAAAAGTATCAGTGGGAATAAGTTTTTCATTTGGTGTTTAAAAAATATTTATTTAATCAATTCAAAATCACTTCTCAATCGAATGTCTGCCGATGAAGCTCCAATCATTACTTCAAAATCTCCGGGTTCGGCAACCCATTCCAATTTATCATTGAAAAAGGATAGTTTCTCTTTGTCAATGGTAAAATTAAGGGTTTTTGTTTCGCCCGCCCGCAATTTAACTTTTTGAAAATCTTTCAACTCCTTCACAGGTCTTACAACCGAACCTACTTTGTCTCGTAAATAAAGTTGCACGACTTCTTCACCAAATATTTTTCCCGTGTTGGTAATGTTTACGGTAACTTCTATTTTTTCCGAAGAATTAATTTTTTGGGAGGAAAGTTTTAAATCGGAATATTGAAAAGTCGTGTAACTCAGACCATAGCCAAACGGAAATTTCGGACTGTTTTTCAAATCGATGTAGGCAGAAACATAATTTGTGGCTGTTTCGTTTTGAGCGGGTCTTCCCGTGTTGAAGTAGTTGTAATAAATTGGAATTTGCCCTTCGTTTCTTGGGAAAGTCATGGGTAATTTTCCGGATGGATTGTAGTCGCCAAACAACACGTCGGCTATGGCGTTTCCAGATTCACTACCCAGCCACCAAGTGTATAAAATAGCAGGCGTATGGTCGGCAGTCCAGTCAAACACCAACGGGCGACCGGCGTTTATCAACACCACCAAAGGTTTTCCCGTAGCCTGAATGACTTTAATCAATTCTTCTTGCACACCCGGTAAATGTATGTTGCTTCTGCTTTTGGCTTCACCGCTCATATTCCAGCTTTCACCTACGCTCATGATGACCACATCGGCTTGATTGGCAATCGAGACTGCTTCTGCAAAACCCTCTTTATTTTGGGAGTTTATGTCGGAACCTTTGGCATAGAGAAGTTTGGTGTTTTTGCCAACTTTATTCACCAAACCTTTCCATTGTGAAACGATGTAGGTGGAATCAATTTCCTTTAATTCTACTGCCCAAAATCCGTGGTTGGCTCTTAACGGTTTGACCATAGGGCCAATAAACGCAATGGTTTTGATGTTTTTTGACAGGGGCAAGATTTTGTTTTCATTTTTAAGGAGTACGATACTTTTCGCGGCTATTTCTCTTGCTGCTTTGGTGTGTTCCGGATTGTTGAGTGCTTCTTTTTCTCTTGCCGGATTTGAAAATTTATAGGGGTCGTCAAAGAGTCCAAGCTCAAATTTTTTATGTAAAATCCTTCGAACAGCATCATCTATTAGTGAAACAGGAACTCTATTTTCTTTGACTAAAACTACTAAGTTTTTGATATAAGAACTACTTTCCATATCCATATCGCTTCCCGCGGTTAGTGCCAAAAAAGCTGCTTCTTTGCTGTTTTCTGCATAACCGTGATTGACCATTTCGCCTATAGATCCCCAATCTGAAACAACAAATCCGCTGTAATTCCATTTTCCTTTCAATATTTCTCTTTGCAAATAGGCGTTGCCGGTTGCCGGAATTCCGTTGAGGTCATTGAAAGAGTTCATAAAGGTCGCCACGCCGGCATCTATGGTCGCTTTGAAAGGAGGCAAATAAGTCTCCCACAACATGCGTTCACTCATATCAACCGAATTGTAATCTCTTCCGCCAACTGCTGCGCCGTAAGCGACAAAGTGCTTGGCTGTTGCCATAACGGAATTCACGTTGCCTAATTTTTCTCCTTGAAAACCTTTTACCCTCGCGTAGGCAATCTGAGAACCGAGATAGGTATCCTCGCCGGCACCTTCCATTACTCTGCCCCATCGCGGGTCGCGACTTATATCAACCATGGGGGCAAAAGTCCAATGGATGCCACTCGCCGATGCCTCGATAGCTGCAATACGGGCAGATAGTTCCATAGCTTCCAAATCCCAACTGGCAGCTTCGGCAAGGGGAATTGGGAATGTGGTTTTGTAGCCATGTACGACATCTTGACCAAACAGTAGGGGAATTTTTAATCGGGATTGCATAGCCAATTCTTGATATTGACGGGTGTATTTTGTTCCCAAAATATTGAGCATAGAGCCGATTTGCCCTTTTTTTATTTCTTCTTGCTTGTTCGGGTTGATGGTGATAGGACCGGTGGCAGTCCAATCGCCGGTATATTGGTTGAGTTGACCCACCTTTTCTTCTAAGGTCATCTGACTTAACAGTTCATCAACCTTTTGGTCGATGGTTTTGTGTTGGGAAAAAACAACAAATGATGTAATTAGAAAACTAAGTGTAATGATATGTTTGTTCATTTTGAAAAGTTTTATTTAAAAATAAAAGTATTCATTTCTCTTGCTGCCGCAGAATCAATTGTGTTATCAATTCGTCGAATTCATTTTGATAGTTAATTGTCCTGAAAGATTTTCTTTAAAAAAAGAACCCCCCTCAAGAAGAGAGGGGTTCGGCTAATTCCTCAAAATCAACTCAAATCAAAATTAACAATGAACAGTTTACGAGAAGGTATTGTTTAATAATTATTAATAACCATCGTTTTGAGGGTAGTTAGGGCCGAGTAATAACATTTCATTTAGGGGTATTGGCCAATTGACCATGTGTGGTTTCATGGCTATCCTCGCATCGTTTCTAAAAGTGAATGGATCTGCTGCGGTATTGGCATGTGTTCCTTGATTTTCAAGACTTAAGTCACCGGCTTTTCCATATCCGGCGTGGTTAACGACATAGTCAAAAAGCTTTCCGGTTCGTTTTAGCATGTACCATCTTCTTCCTTCAAAAGCCAATTCTCGGGCTTGTTCATCGAGTATCGTCTCGATGCTGATTGTGCTGACGGATGCTGCACCTGCACGATTTCTGACGGCATTTAACTGTTGAATCGCCAGTCCGTCATTACCCAACCTCATGTTGGCTTCAGCGGCATAAAGATAAGTTTCTGCCAAACGCGACATCGCGATGTTTTTAGTTTGCAAATCCTCGGTAGGAATACCATCATCCGGAAAATATTTTTTACAGCCCGCATTTAATCGAATAAAAAAGAAGTTGCGATTTCCTGCTGTTGCTGCGAATTCTTGCCAATCTTTATGAATGATTTTATCGCCAAGTGTTTTGTCTGCCGGTATGGTAGCTGCATCATTATACACGTAATCTTGCATGTAGTAGGTGCCTTTGATGCGGGTATCGTTCGGGTCTTCGTTTAACAAATCGCGGAGGTAGTTGTTTAGCGTTAACCAACCGAAGCCACGACCACCTTGCTCAATTGTATATTTTGAACCTGGAATCAATTCAGCGTAATTAGGCATCAAATTGAAATTAACTTTGTGAGGCGTGCCGTTTACTTGTCTTTTCCATTGCAATACCCAAAGTGTTTCGGAGTTTTTCAAATCTCCTCTAAATACCAAACCTGTTTGCGCTACTAGCGAATGAACACCTGAGTTAATTACAGCTTCCGATTGAGTTTTTGCTTCGATCCAATCTTGTTGCCACAATGCGACTTCGGCTTTTAAGTGTCTTGCAGCACCTTGGGTGATTCTACCAAATTCTGGTGTAGTCCATTCGAGATTGTCAATAGCAAAAGTCAAATCTTCATTAATCAATTGGAAAATTTGTTCTTTGGGTGTTTTGTCTTGTATAATATTCAAGGCATTATCGGGATTGGTAGGTTCGGTTGTGACAAAAATATTATTGAATAATTTGTAGAGTGTAAAAAATGAATTTGCTCTAAAAAATTTTGCCTGAGCGATTACTTTATTTTTTTGCACTTCGTCCATTCCATTTATTTCCTCGGCGGCTTGGATAATGGCATTGGCACGATCTGCAATTCTGTAATAGGTTCTCCAATAGTCGCTTAGAACACCACTATTTTGTGGAGTAGTTCCACTTCGCATTCTTCCGAAATTTGAAATTTCTCCACCTCGTGGAATTGTTAAATCATCACGTGAATCTATGATTATTGGGTTTGAACCATTATTTCCTAAGTTTTCCCAAAAAGCTCTTTGGAAATTGTACAAACCAACCACGCCGGCTTCCAGACCTGCCGGGGTGTTAAATACGAAATCAGCCGTAAACTGAGAGGTTGGTCTCTCATCAAGAAAGCTATCACACGATGTGAAAAAAACAAAGATTGAAAGAAGAAAACTCCATTTCAGATGTTTTATAGTATTTTTCATGGGTTTATGTTTTATAGTTTATAATTTTAGAGACTGACATTTAGACCAAAGGTGTATGATCGCGTGTCAGGAAATTCGTTCGGAAGGTTTTCAGGACTGAACGACTTAAATGATGTGATGGTAAACAAATTTGAGCCTGTTACATAAAATTTAAAACTGCTTAGTTTCATGCTTTCCAACAAAGATTTTGGTAAGTTGTAGCCCAAGGTGAGGGTGCGCAACCTGACAAATGAGGCATCTGCTACTCCCATTGTACTGATGTTTGCAGGTGCGCTGTTAAAGTTTGGACGCGGATGTGTTTTGGAAGGATTTTCGGGTGTCCAAAAATCAACTTTTATACTGTTTCTTACAGATTGAAGTGTACCACCTTCATTAAAACTTGCCAAGAAAGGGTTGAACTTGGTCGCGTCTTCAACGATGTATAAATCAGCTAACAATTCAAAATTTTTATATCTTAAATTAGTCGAAACAGCTCCATACCACTTAGGGTCTGTACCAATTACAATGTTGTCATCATCATTGATTACACCATCTCCGTTGACATCTTTTAGTCTAATGGAGCCGGCAGTCAAAGTTGATACATTTTGAAAAGGGGTAACAGTACCGCCTAATGTTCCTTGAGCAGAAGCCAATGCCTCTTCATCGGTTTGGAATATTCCATCGAACACCAAAGTCCTGATTACATTGATGGGTTTGCCGACGAATCTATTTCTACTTCTGTCATCAACTGGTTTGCCATTGATGTCAACCAATCCGGTTTTTACAATTTCATTTGAGTTGTTTGTGAAAGTGGTTGTGATGCTCCAATCGAAATTTTTATTTCTGATGATTTGTCCGGTTAATACCACTTCAACTCCTTTGTTTATGGTTTTTCCCCCGTTGGTAATTGTGGAGCTAAAGCCCGATGTTCCGCCGAGGGTTATGTCTGTGAGCAAATCGGTTGTATTGGTGTGGTAATAATCTGCCGATCCGGAGATTCGATTGTTAAATAAGCCGAAATCGAGTCCTGTGTTAAAAGTAGTTGATGTTTCCCATGTTAGATCAGGATTCGGAAGTACTGTTCCGGGTAAATTCCCACCTACAATAGCTCCGCCAAAAATAAAAGGAAAATTTCCCACCACACCAAGCGTAGTGAACGGATCTAAAGATTGATTGCCTACTTCACCCCAGCTTAATCTCGCTTTAAGTTCATTTATAGATTTAACATTTCTAAGAAATGATTCTTTATGTGCTTGCCATGCAACTGATGCGGCGGGGAAAACACCCCATTTGTTGCTGTCTGAAAACACGGACGCGCCATCTTTACGAACGGTCAGCGTGACCAAATACCGGTCTAACATCGTATAACGCAACCTGCCCAAGAATGAGGAAATCCTAAATTGTTCTTCGTCTCGGGTGGTTTTGAAGTTGAGCGCATTGCTGATGCCGTCAAAACCCAAAATATCGCTTCCAAATCCTGTTCCAGTTGAGGTAGTTCTGGAAGTGTTTCTTTGATTGATAGATTGTACGAAAGTTACATCAAATCTATGATTGTCAGTTATTTGTCCATTGTAATTTAGAATGTTCTCTATCAGGTATTCTTCTCTAAGCGTATTTGAAACCGTTGCGCTCCCATTCGGGGTGATGCCTGCGGGATGAAGACTGGATAGAAAAGTCCCCACATCAGTTAGCCTTCTGGTAAACAATGTATTTACTTTATAAGACAAATTTTTAGTGATTTGATAATCTCCTACAACATTGAGGTTGTAAAAATTAATTTTGGTTGCATTATCAGATTCTTGAATGTTAAACAAAGGGTTCTGCGTGCTGCTGCTCGCATTGGCTCCGGCTACACGACTTATCAGATTACCGTCTTCATCGCGCGGACTTGCAAGCGGCGAAATTGTGATAAAGTCCAAATTGGAAGATTCTTTTCTTTGTTTATCGGTTGAAATATTTATGTTAGCACCAAATTTAAGTTTTTTATTAATTTTTTGCTCAATATTTAGTCTGAATGTTCCTCTGACATAATCTGCCGTGGGTATCAATCCTAACTGTCGGAAATAATTGACACTACTGAATACTTTGGTGTTTTCGTCACCACCGCTTACACTTACGGTTTGGCTGTAAATGGTTCCTGATTTTAAAACCAAATCTTCCCAATCCGTAAATTTTCCGGCAGTGAAGTTGTCAAATTCTACGCCGGTGAAGTTTACATCATCTGGGCTGAACTCTTGTACTCCGTTTACAATAGGATTGATAGATCTTCGCGCCTCTCTTCTTAAATTGACAAAATCTTCACCTTTGAATAACTCAAAATTTTTGGTTAATTCTTGGGTGGTTGTGTAGCTATTGAAAGATACGGTCATCTTACCTTCTTTACCTCTTTTGGTCGTGATAAGAATAACTCCGTTAGAAGCTCTCGCCCCGTAAATAGCTTGGGCAGAAGCATCTTTTAATACTTCGATGGAAGCAATGTCATCCGGAGCGACATCGTTAATGTCTTCAATGGGAAAGCCGTCCAAAACAATAAGTGGGGAATTACCACCTCTGATGGAATTTCTTCCGCGAATCAAGATGTTTGAAGTTCCCCCCGGTCTTGCGGAACCTAAGGTGATTTGCACACCGGCAGCTTGTCCTCGGAGCATTTCTGCCACGTTGGAAGTTGGAATTGCAAGGGCTTTCTCCATCTCAACTTTGGAAACAGACCCCGTGACATCACTTTTCTTTTGTGTTCCATATCCTACCACCACAACTTCTTCCAACTTACTGGCATCTTGCTTTAAGTTAATTACAATTTTGTTGTTTGTAATGGCTACAGTAGCTTTAAGATAACCAATATAAGAAATTTCCAATTGTTTGGCATCAATGGGTACCTGCAAAGTGAAATTCCCGTCAAAATCAGACGTTGTCCCAATGGTTGTTCCAGATACTAAAATTGTAGCACCCGGCAAAGGAACGCTGTTTTCATCATGAACAGTCCCACTTACCGTCCTCTGGTTTTGAGCTGTCAACAGGTTGATGGCAAAAAAAGTTAATAGCAGAAATACTGCTTTTGCCAACTTTTTAGGTTGTTTTAATTCCATGGCTTGTTTGTTTTTAGATTCATAAAAATTGATTTTTGTTTTTAACGTTGAGAAATTCTTTCTGTTGAATATTCCAAATCTACTCAAACGTTTTACTTGAAGCGTAAAGAACACCCAAACAAAAAACATACAATTCTTAAAATAAACCAAACCAATTGTCAAACCCACAAAAAACGTGGGTGTTTTGTGTGAAATTAGTAATTGTAAAAATTGGGATAACTTTCACAATTAGCTTAAATGTAGTGGTAATGTAGTGGTGATTATGGTTTTTGTAGTTGCGATGAAAAAACTAAAGACTTATAATATAATCAGTTAAATTCATATCGTGTGGTACTCCAAGCTTTTTTCGAAGTCTGAATCTTCTCACTTCTACGCTTTTTGTGGAAATATTCAGAAGTGAAGCAATTTCTTTTGAAGACAGGTTAAGTCGTAAATATGCACAAAATTTAAAATCGTTGTGAGAAAGATCTGGATGTTTTTCTTTAGCCCTGTTGATAAAATCCATATCGATGTTATTGAAGGCTTCTTCAAGCAATTTTCTATCTTCCAAATTGTTTAAATTTTTATCTACTAATTTAAGGACGGTCGTGTTCTCACTTAAATTTACACTGGTTTTGAGTTCCTTTTTAATGTTTTTTAATACTTCATTTCTTTTTACAATGCTCATCATGGTGATAGCCAACTCACGGTTTTTACTTTCTACTTCTTGATGTAGCTTTTCGTTTTTGAGACGGATAATCTCCTGTTCACCTATCATTCGTCGCATGTCCATTTCCCGTTGGTTGTCAACCATTATTTTTTGATGTTGTTTGAGATAGTGTCTCTTATAAGATTTATGCGTGAGGAACATAATCGTAATTAAGCAAAGTATGTATCCCGTGATGGCTATATTTGACAACAAAAAAGGCCTGTTTATCTTGAACTGAAAAGCGGCAATGTTGTCTGATACTGTATTTCCAATTCTTGATCTTACCTTGAATGTGTAGTCTCCAAATGGTAGTTTTTCAAAAAGAATGTCGGATGATTCGGTCCAATCGCTCCAGGTTTGGTGATATCCTTCTAAAATGTATTGAAAATTTACAAAATCGTATTTGTTATAGGTCGGAACGTTAAAACTAAACTTGATAGAGCCTTGTTGATATTTAAAATTTCCATTTTCAGATAGTGAAGCGAGCGTGAGTATTGTATCTCTTTCTTTTGTTTGAATGGCATTTAGGAAAACATTATGCGGTTGTTTATGATGAGCCTCAATATCTAATTCTAAAAAACCATTGGTTTTACCTACAAGATATTTATTGTTGTCAATTTGCGAAATGTTTTCAAAACTCACGGTGACTTTGCGCCAAAAGTATTGAATAGGTATCAATCGGATTGTAAATTTATCAGACACAGAGCCTTCTTGCGCATAGGCTATATCGGTTTTGTTGAAAGCCCAAAGCCGATCTTTTTGATCAAACACCATCTTGCCTGACACATATTGATTTTCAGGGATTAACTTGCTTAATACGGAGTCTCTAACGAATTTTTGAGTAGTTGTATCCAGCCTAAAGACACCTTTTTCGTAGCCATATAGCAAATTATTTTTCACTTTTAAAAGACCTGAACTTTTGCCTTTAGGAACATCATTTATCAATTTGACATCTTCGAATTTTGTCAAATCCTTATTGGGAGTTAACTTAAACACTCCTTTTGATTCATGATTAACCCATATTTTTCCATCATCCATTATTTCAAAAAAACGTGTGGAATTTTCAAAGCCTTCTATCTCATTTCGTAGTTTCCACCTCCCTGTTTCTTTTGAGAGTACAAACAAGCCGGAATAGTTACCTTGCAACAACCATTGAGGTTTTCCTTGAATATCGCGAAACCCCCATGTCCCTGCTATTGAAGAAATTAACGTGGCTATGTCATCCTGAATGAGAAAAGTGCCGATGGCATGGCCGCAAAACAGTTCTCCTTCATGTTCGAAAAGTGACCAAACCTGACCTTCAGTACCGCTTATAAACTTCAATGGCTCGTTTGAGTTTGCCGATTTATAAAACAAACCCTGGTTGGTACCGTAATAAATCTTTTTATTGAATAGAATTGAACTGTACAAGGTGCCAAAAGTTCCAATCGGGTCATTGTATTCTTTGATAAAAGAGGGAATGTTCAAACAATCAATGCCGTTGTCTAAGCCCGCCCAAACACTTCCATCAACGTCTTCAAATAAGTTTAGTACGGTGTTGTTACTCAGTCCATTGGTCTGATTGATTGTGCTTATAATCTTGCCTTCACCCGTCAATTGGATAATTCCTTTTGAAATCGTACCCAACACAAAGTTTTTATTTTTAAGTCGAATTGCACTGAATATCTTTGAATTATCCAATTCTTTATCCGCTTCCACATGCCATTTTGATACCGCCCTGTCTTTAATTTTAAAAAAGCCTCTGTTTCTGGTCAATAAAATGTATCCGTCCGAATCGGGAAAAATATTGAGAATCAATTCAATATTGAATTCAACGGGGATCTCTGCAAACAGTATTTCTCTTCCTTTTTCAATTTTATAGAGCCGTGAATCTTTTTTTTGAATGATGATTTCTTGATCTACTCGAAAAATTCGATAATAATTGCCATTATCCGTAAGAATTGTGAATTTATCATCTGTGAAATCGTAAATATAAATTCGATCGGTGGATTGAAACAATACCCAGTTTTCAAAACTTTTGATTGTCCAAATATTTTCATTTTCCAATATTTGGGAACGTATTTTATCAGCTAAGGAGGTATATTCCAACCGACCTATATCATTTCTTTTCCAATATCCAAATTCCATAAAACAACCGGTGTAAATGCGGTCATTCACCACTTCTACCGATCTCAGAATAGATTTATTTGGAGACGGATACAATGTCCACTTTGCGCCATTGTGTTCCAACAATCCTTCGTTGTTGGCTACATAAATATATTTGTCAGCATCTTGTGAGATAGCCCAATTTTGATTCTCAGCTTTATACACACTCGGAGGAAATTGCAATATGGGCGGTATCTCCTGTCCCATGAGAAGTATCGGCAGTAAACCAAACAAATAAATGATTTTTGAAGGTTTCATTATTTTTCTAATTACAACTTCTCCAAAAGAATAATTTATACAATTCAACGAAAAAGCCAACATTAACATCAAACTATAGGTGTGCCGAACATATTTTTTGCAGAATCTAATTAAATCCCTCAAATATAAAAATAAAAAAAAGGAACAGACTTTTTTCTTTTAAAAAAACCTGCTCCTTTTGGTGTTTTTTCAACTTAAAATACTAAGAGAAATAAATATAAACTCCAATGACAATGACCAAAATACCTATTCCGACCAATTTCACATGTTTCCAAGGCTCAATATTGACCTGTTTGGTGTAAACTTGTTCGTAAGGCGCATCGTTGGGATACAGTTTACCAATAATAAGCATAATCAATACGTTGACTACAAATAAGATAGCCATCACATGGAGGAAATGTGGGTAATTGTCATTCCCGAAAACAAAAGGTTTTAAGATAAACTGACTGACACTGTACAAAATAACCCCGGAGAATAAAGCCACTTTAGCCGCGATAGCAGGCACGCGTTTGGTCAAATAACCAACAACTATAATTGTCAAAATTGGGATGTTGTAACAGCCGTTTACTTCCTGCAAATAGCCAAACAAACCTTGTGGTGCATTGGCAATCAGCGGAGCGATAAACATGGATAACAATGCCAACAAAACACCGAATAATTTTCCGGCTTTCACCACCCTCATTTCGCTGGCTTCTTTGTTGAAATATTCTTTGTAAATATCGATTCCGAAAAGTGTGACCGAGCTGTTGAGCGCACTGTTAAACGAGCTCAAAATAGCACCGAAAAGTACGGCGGCAAAAAAGCCAAGCCAAACTTTCGGCAAAACCGCATTGACCAAAGTCGGGTAAGCCTGATCGGGATTGTCTAAGTTGCCAAACATGTGGAAGGCGATAATACCCGGCAAAACCACGATAATCGGTCCTAAAATTTTAATGAAAGCTGCCAGCATCAACCCTTTTTGACCTTCTTTGAGGTTCTTGGCTGCCAATGCCCGTTGGATGATGGCTTGGTTCGTGCCCCAATAAAATAACTGCACCAACATCATACCCGTAAAAATAGTTGCAAAAGGCACGGATGCATGGCTGTCGCCAATGGAATCAAATTTCTCGGGATGCGATTCCATCAGCGTATCAATTCCAGCGATGATACTTCCTTCACCAATTTTATACAAACCGTAAAAGGGAATTAACAATCCGCCTATCAAAAGTCCGACCGCATTGACTGTATCGGAAACTGCAACCGCTTTCAATCCACCGAAAATGGCATAAATAGAACCTACTATTCCGATTGCCCAAACCATAATCCAAAGTGCAGCAGTATCAGATACGTTCAACAATTTCGGAATATCAAACATGGTGTTGATGGCCAATGCACCTGAATACAGCACGATGGGCAAAAGCACCACAACATATCCGCTCAAGAAAAGCCCGGAGGTGAGTGTTTTGGTAAATCGGTCAAATCGTTTTTCGAGAAATTGTGGAACGGTAGTCAATCCTCCTTTCAGATAGCGTGGAAGTAAAAATAAAGCCGTCAAGACAATGGCAATAGCTGCCAAAGTTTCCCAAGCCATGACCAAAATTCCTTCGGTATAAGCTTGCCCGTTGAGTCCGACAATTTGTTCTGTGGATAAGTTGGTCAGCAAGAGTGAGCCGGCGATAACGCCCGCCGTCAGGCTCCTTCCGCCCAGAAAGTAACCATCGGAAGTACCCTCGTCCGTTTTTCGAGTTGACCACCAAGCAATAAATGCAACCAATAAAGTAAAGCCTACAAATGATATGAGTCCCATTTCAAACGTTTTAGTTATTAATTTCGTAAAAGTATCAGAATATTTTAAAATACAACACAACAAACCAACAGTTTTTATAACAACTTGATAGAAATTGTTGACAATTGTTACTTTATTCCCCTTACTTGGGTGCAAATGCAGTTACTCTCCGCCCCGCCGAAGTCGTAACCGATGCTGAGCAAATGTGTATTGTTGTTGAAGGCGGATGTTTCCGTAAAAAAAGTTTGATAGCCGTAGCCGAAGGTAAAGTTTCTGTATTTCAGTCCCATCATGGGTGTCAAAGACAAAAGTTGGGGATTGCTTTCATCGGTTTCGGCTCGAAAAGTGAGTCCGCCCCAATAAGAAAAATCTCTTTCCTCTTGGGTAATTTTCAGATTAAAATCGGTTTCCGAACGACCATCTGCGCTAAAATAATGATAATTGACGCTCGGCTCTGCAACCAAATAACCGGTTCGCGTGCTTGCCAAATCAAATTCGTAGCCCGCATATACATTCACTTTGCTGATGCTCAAAGGTTCTCGTGCACCAAAGTCTGCCTCGCTTCGGTTGATGAGGTCTGTAAAACTCAAATTGAGAAAAAAACCGTTTGCCCGGTACAATAGCCCAAAATCGAAGTTCGACTCGTCCAAACTTCGATCGCCTCCAATCGCCGGATCGGGTTGCCCACCTGAAAAAGAAGAAGTGTCCACGTTGAAATTAGAAAATCGATAAGACATCCCAAAAGACAAAAATCGGTATTTATCGGCATCCAAGATTAAGTGATAAGCCAATGAAAAAGTTGCAGAACGAATCGAAGTAAACCCGTTTTCATCATCTGAAAGCAAAATGCCAAACCCTGTTTTGCCCGAAAGTCTGCCGTTGACAGAAACAAAATATGTTCGAGGTGCATCTTGCACATCGAGCCATTGCCACTGTCCGAGCGTTCTGATTTTATAGCTATCTCCAATACCTGCCCAAGCGGGTGAAATTAAATATTGGTTATCCGCCAAGTAAAGCGTAGGTGAAGGTATATTTTGTCCATTCATGAAAAATGAAAGACAACAGCATCCAATAAGCCAAAAGGGATTTTTCATCGATACAAATTAAAATGCCCGACAATCGGAACATCCCCGATACCCGTGTTGATTTTGTACCAATAATCCGTTCCCGGCATGTCTTGCCCATTAAAGGTACCGTCCCATCCGTTGACGATGCCTCTTAGTTTGACCAATTCTCTGCCAAATCGATCGTAAATTTCCACTTCCACATTGGGCGTACAACCCAAACCTGTCGGATACCAGTAATCGTTGATGCCATCGCCATTGGGTGTGAAAAAGTTGGCAACTTTCAGCGGGTCACAGGCAAAAAAAATGGTTGCTTCTGCGGTACAACCGACTGCGTCTGTCACCAAAACAGTGTAAGTTCCACTTCGCTGAACGGTAAATCGACCTGAACCAGAAGCCGTTTCCCCATTAAAAGAAAATGTAAAAGGAGGCGTTCCAGCAGTCACAAAAGCTTGTATTTGATTGGCATTGATTGACCTCAGATTAACCCGCAAAGGATCTGGAATTAAAACGGAAATATTTTGCGTTCGCACACAGCCGGTGGCATCCCGAACAGAAAATTGCACAAAACCACTTTGGGTAAAATCGAAGGATGGGCTAACTTGTGAGGTCTGAAAACCATCGATGGAATAAGTATAAGGTGGCGCTCCGCCGCTTACATTCAAGGTAATTGTTTGCACACCGCAAAGCGATTGCTCATCAAATCCTATTATCTGTATGTCATTTGAAGCCACCGTAATGGTTTCGGTTTCAGTACCACACAGCGAAGTTTTCTCAACGATATAAACACCTTGATTATTGACCGTGATGGTTTGGGTGTTGCCGAGTGGATTGCCCATGGAATCACGCCAAGCATAGGTGTCAAAACCAGATTTACCGTCCAACAAAACCGGATTGTTATCGCATTGAAGCACTTCCGATACGATATTGGTGTCTTGCCGGGTGATGCTGATATTGATGTTTTTGATCGCATGACTGTCAACCCAACTTCCCGTTGCCGCCGTAAATCCAAAGAAACCGGAAAAATTAAGACTTCGCGTTAACGCCACCGGAGCAATGACTTGTTGCAATACACCGTTGTTTTGAACATCCACAAACACACTAATTCGCTGATTTTCAAAAACAATACGCGCATGTCGATAATTGGTTGAGCGAAGGATGAAGTTGTCAGTTGAAAGGTTGCCCGTACCTAACTTACGCGTAGTAGGAGTTGATTGTCGGGTGGGCGTTGAGCAGTCCTCATCGTAGGAAAGTCCGTTGGCGACATCTATTTCTCTAATTTGAATTTCGGGATTGTCGTGTTGATTGGAAAGTCGGTCGTGACAGTTGTCAAAAGTATCAAAACCGACGATTACACCTCGGGTGTTAGACGAATTGGGAATACCCATGCCTCCGCCACTCACAAAACCGGATGGAAATTGCTGCAAAAAAGCAAAAGCAAAACCATCGGCACCACTTACAGAAGTGGTGCTCCAAATCCTGAAATCAAAATCGACTTGCCAAGCGTTGCAGACGTTTAGGTTGACTGGATTGTTAAAAAACAAAAAACCACTTTCAAACAAATTAGGACCGACCAACTCGATTTCGTCATTTCCGTTCTGTCCGTCAAAATCGACCAACCTCGCCGCACCGCCGATTTGCCATTGGGTTGGGTCAAGCGGAAAAGTAGGTGTAAAATTGAGTTGAGAATACCCGTTTGTCAGAAAACAAAAAAAGACAGCAACTGTAAATATTTTTTTTGAAAGCACCGTTTGTGGTTGATGAATAAAAGGATTCCAAAAATATAAAATGAAAAGTGAATAATGCGCATTATTCTTCATTAAAATATTTTTCAGTATAAAGTTTAAGAAAAAGTATAAATGTTGTATATTTGCAATCCAAAATTGAAAGTTCAATCATAAAAATATATCGCGGGATAGAGTCCCGAAGCGTCGGGAGTAGCTCGTCGGGCTCATAACCCGAAGGTCATAAGTTCAAAATAGAATTAAAATATATCGCGGGATAGAGCAGTAGGTAGCTCGTCGGGCTCATAACCCGAAGGTCACTGGTTCGAGTCCAGTTCCCGCTACAAAGAAGCTTCAAGGAAACTTGGGGCTTTTTTTTTGAAAGAAGATCACAGGTTCCCCCGAGGCTTCGGGGCAGTTCCCGCTACAAAGAAGCTTCAAGGAAACTTGGGGCTTTTTTTTGGAAGAAGGTCACGGGTTCCCCCGAGGCTTCGGGGCAGTTCCCGCTACAAAGAAGCTTCAAGGAAACTTGGGGCTTTTTTTTTTGAAAGAAGGTCACAGGTTCCCCCGAGGCTTCGGGGCAGTTCCCGCTACAAAGAAGCTTCAAGGAAACTTGGGGCTTTTTTTTTGAAAGAAGGTCACTGATTCCCCCGAGGCTTCGGGGCAGTTCCCGCTACAAAGAAGCTTCAAGGAAACTTG
>PHDQ01000166.1 GCA_002841025.1 Bacteroidetes bacterium HGW-Bacteroidetes-13
GTCATTGACGGTCATGTCCAATTCTTTGGCAATCTCTTCAGCACTTGGCGGACGTTCGTGCGACTGCTCAAGGAAGGCAAACATTTTGTTGATTTTGTTAATCGAACCGATTTTGTTAAGCGGCAAACGAACAATACGTGATTGTTCGGCCAAAGCTTGCAAAATAGACTGACGAATCCACCACACCGCATACGAAATGAACTTGAAACCACGGGTTTCGTCAAATCGTTGGGCAGCTTTGATGAGGCCTAAGTTTCCTTCATTGATCAAATCGGGGAGTGTCAAGCCTTGATTTTGGTATTGTTTAGCCACAGACACCACAAAACGGAGGTTGGCTTTGGTCAATTTTTCGAGCGCACGTTGGTCACCTGCTTTGATGCGTTGTGCCAATTCTACTTCTTCGTCAGCGGTAATCAAATCAACTTTTCCGATTTCTTGAAGATACTTGTCTAAGGAAGCGGTTTCGCGATTGGTTACCTGCTTGGTGATTTTTAATTGTCTCATGGAATTAAAACAGCATTTTGGGTTCAGTAGGTTTTACGTAAAGTTGTTTCAAAATGTTACAAAATATTTTATAAAAAGTTGAAAATAATTTTTAGAAAATGACTTCACAGGCCTCAAAAGCCTTTGAAGGGTTGACTTTCAAGAAAAAATAGTATTCTTCAAATATCAACTTATCTTTGCAAAAAAAAAAATATGCGCCATCTATTGGCTTTAATCAGACATAACGGAAACTTGCTTTTGTTCGGATTCTTTCTCACTTGTTTTTCGGGCTTTGGTCAAACGTTTTTTGTGTCGTTGTTTGTTCCTTATATTCAAAAATATTTTCAAGTGTCTGACAGCTTGTTTAGTTCGTTTTATGCAATTGCAACCTTGATGTGTGCCGCCACGCTCACTTGGGCAGGACGATTTATCGATACGGTTCGGCTCCCCCGATTTACCATCCGTGTGATGTTGGGTCTCGCTGTTTCATTGATTTTTTTATCGCAATCCTATTTCTTACCGATGCTGATTGTTGGGCTGTTTGGCATTCGTCTTTTCGGACAAGGCTTGATGACACACACTTCTCTGACTTCTATGGGAAAATTTTTTGATATCGACCGCGGAAAAGCCATCAGCATTGCAGCATTGGGACATCCTGCCGGCGAAGCTATATTCCCAATTGTATTTGTTTCATTGATAACAGCGATAGGTTGGCGATACAGTTTGGTGGTTGCCGGATTGCTGGTTTTTATGCTGATTCCCGTGGTTTTGTATATTTTGTTTAAAAGAAATCAATATTCAAAGCTAAAATTATTTTTGCCTACGCCGAAAAAAAGTGAAGCTGATCTTAAAGCGTCTAAACCTTGGAATGTTTTGAAATCAAAAGCATTCTTGATTTTGGCTCCGAGTAACTTTGCTTCGGCAAGCATCGGTACTGCATTTATTTTTTTTCAACTTAAAATTGGCGAAGAAAGAGGTTGGTCGCCTACTTGGATGGCGGGAAGTTTTGTCGCTTTTGCCATTGCGGGCGCCACCGGTTCAATTGTTGGCGGCTTGCTGACCGATCGGTTTTCGGCTAAAAAAATGTATCCAATTATACTCTTGCCCTTTCTGACGGGTTTGACTGCTTTTTATTTCATCGACTCACCTTGGGTTTATCCCTTATTTTTGGCAGGTATCGGCATGACAAACGGATTTAGCAACACCGTAAAAAACTCAGCTTTGGCAGAAATGTACGGAACTTCCTTTTTGGGTTCGGTGCGAAGTGTTTTTATCACGGTGATGATATTTTCGACAGCCATCGGACCGGTTTTGTTTGGTTCACTTTTTGACCTCGGTTTCTCCTTTCATCAACTGATTTTATTTTCCATCTTTGCGATGATTTTAACTTCGATTAATTCTTTGCGTATCTTTCGCATGTAATATATTCTCATGGATGATTCTTTGACACGACTCAATAAATTTTTAAGCGAATCCGGCTATTGCTCCAGAAGACAAGCGGATAAACTTATTGAAGAAAAACGCATCACCGTCAATGGAAAACTACCGGAATTAGGCACTAAAGTAAGCGCAACCGACCTTATTGCTGTGGATGGAAAAATCATCGCTCAGAAAAAGGAGGAAAACATCTATTTGGCTTTCAACAAGCCCGTCGGTATTGAATGTACAACCAATGAAAAGGTGAGAGACAACATCATCTCTTTTATCAATTATCCGAAAAGAATATTTCCAATTGGCAGATTAGATAAAGACAGCGAAGGACTTATCTTGCTGACTGATGATGGCGATATTGTCAATAAAATTTTGCGTGCCGCAAATTTTCACGAAAAAGAATACCTCGTGACGGTCAACAAAATTATCACGCCCGATTTCATTGAAAAAATGAGTCAAGGGGTGCCGATTCTCAACACGATAACGCGAAAATGCAAGGTTGAAAAGGTGAATGACAACAGCTTTAAAATAGTCTTGACACAAGGATTGAATCGACAAATTCGCCGGATGTGCGAATATTTTGATTATGAAGTTATCAAACTGAGACGCATACGAATTGTGAATGTTATATTAGATGTTCCAATAGGAAAATATCGACTGTTACGAAAAGAAGAAGTTGAGCCGTTGAATCGATGAGTGTTGCATTTATGGATGATTTGACATCAAATTTGAACAATAGATGTGATGATTTTAAGCTAACCCATCACCTTTAATTTGTTTTTTTACGCTCATCTTTCATCTCAGCTTGTTGTTCTGCCAATTTCCTTTCCAACTCGGCTTGAAACTCTTCCATTACCGGCTTGACGGTTTCTTCGGGCAAGTCAGCGATTCGTAAATACATCAATCCATCCACAGAGTTGTTAAAAAGTGGATCTACATTAAAGGCAACCAATTTCGCATTTTGCTTGACATATTTTTTCAAAAGTACCGGTAGTCTCAGCGTCCCCGGTTCAAGTTCATCAATCAATCGGTCAAATTTATTCAAATCTGCTTCCGTTTCGTCAAAAACAAAATCTTTATCAGCATCTTCTAAATTGACTTTAAATTCTTTTTTGGGATGAACGTATTGCGCGATATACGGATCGTAATAATGTGATTTCATAAACTGTATCATCAGCGATTTTGAAAAGTTTGAAAAGCGGTTGCTGATGCTCACCCCGCCCATCAAATATTTGTGTTCGGGATGCCGAAGTGCCGTATGAATAATTCCTCGCCAAAGCAAAAAGAGCGGCATGGGTTTTTGTTGGTATTCCGAGATGATAAATGCGCGACCCATTTCGATGGTTTGACTCATCATCGAATACAGCTCCGGTTCGAAACGAAACAAATCCTGACAATAAAATCCGTTGATGCCGTATTTGGCAAAAATTTCACTTCCCAGCCCCATCCGATAAGCACCGGCTATTTTTTGGGCTTCATTATCCCAAAGAAACAAATGATGATAATAAGTATCAAACGCGTCCAAATCGATGGCTTGATTGGTTCCTTCACCAATTTCCCTAAAAGTAATTTCACGCAAACGACCCAATTCTCTTAGAATTTTAGGAATTTGACTTGCTTCGGCAAAAAACACTTCATAATTCTTGCTCGCAAGCAACCGTGTACCCAAGGCGCGAATCAAATCAACTTCGTCAACGATACTTTTCTGGTCGATGGGTTTGACAATTTTTTTGGGTGGTTTGGGTATTTTAAGTTTGTTTTTAAGATTAAAACGCTCTTTTTCAAAAGGTTTCGCCAAAAGATAGGTCTTTCTTCTCAAAAAACCGGAATACGCACTGATCGAATCTATTTCATCTTGACTGTCAACGCCGATGGGTCTTCCGATGCGTACATGTATCACTCTGTTTTTTTGGGAAAGCAATTCGGAAGGAAGTTTGGCAGTTCGCAAAATGTCACTTATTTGTGACAGAAAATAGAACATCTTGCTGTTTTTGGCATGAAAATAAATCGGAACCACCGGGACTCTCGCTTTTTTTATCAGTTTAATGGCAGTTTCTTCCCAGGGTTTGTCAACCAACAATTTCCCGTCCCGATAGGTGGAAACTTCTCCGGCGGGGAAAATACCGAGCGAACCACCGTCTTGCAAGTGTTGCAAAGCAGTCTTGAAACCCGCAAAGCTCGATTTGGCATCTTTTCTGTCCTCAAACGGATTGACGGGCAATATTTTTTCTTTCAACGGCTCAATGCGATGCAACAAAAAATTTCCGATGATTTTGAAATCGCTTCTTTTTTCGAGCATCAAATGAAGGAGTAAAATTCCGTCGATGCCCCCCAGCGGATGATTAGAAACAGTGATGAACGGGCCTTCTTTCGGAAGTCGTTTGAAATCCTCTTCCGGAATATCAAAATTGATTTGAAACTCTTTCATCAAACTCTGCAAACAAGCTTCGGCTCCTAAGTGTTTGTTGCGATTGTAAATCCTGTTGAGCGTGGATATTTTTAAGATTTTCATCAAAACCCATCCCAAAAAAGTTCCGATAAATCCATATTTATCCGCTTTGATGGCTTTGGCAATTTCTTTTGATGTGACTAAGGACATGGTTGGTTTGAGGTTTATACAAAAATAAGCAAAAATCGAGCGCATTGACTCAAACTGCAAAAAGTTTAAGTCAATACGCTAAAATAACCTTCATGATGTTAGTCTGGATTTTTTCGCTGTAATAAACTCAATCACCGTTTTGAACGACCATTTGCATGGTGTCTGCCGTCAATTGTTTGAGCAAAACATTTCGGCCGTTGTCAAGGCTTTTTACACTTTTATCATCGTAGTGTCGAATGGTGTAGAGGGAAACATTGTCAAAGCAAGTGACTTTAAATTTACCTTTTAGACGCGTTAACAATTCGGCTAAGTTATTGAATTTGTTGTCCACACATACCGAAAAACTGATGGCAGAGTTTTGAATCACATCTACTTTCATTTTATAGTCTGCAAGTAAACCAAAAATCTCGCGGATGTTGTCTTCCACTATAAAAGAAAAATCAAGGGAAGACAAGGAAATGAGTACCTGACTTTTTTTGACGATAAAACAAGGCACATTTGGAATCAAAGTTTGCCCTTTTCGAACCGAAGTACCATCGTTTTCCGGATTGATAAATGATTTTACAAAAAGCGGGATTTCTTTCCGTTGAAGCGGCTGCAGCGTCTTTGGATGGATAACTGAAGCTCCGTAAAAAGCCAATTCGATGGCTTCTTGATAAGATATTTGATGTAGCAAGGTAGCGTTTTCAAAATACCTTGGGTCGGCATTGAGCACGCCGGGTACATCTTTCCAAATGGTCACACCTTCGGCATTCAAACAATAGGCAAAAATGGCCGCAGTATAGTCAGATCCTTCTCTGCCCAAACTGGTGGTAAACGAATTTGAATCAGATCCCAAGAATCCTTGCGCAATGTACAGTTTGTTCTTTTGAATTGATTTCGAAATGTTTTGTTGCGTCAACTCCCAATT
>PHDQ01000167.1 GCA_002841025.1 Bacteroidetes bacterium HGW-Bacteroidetes-13
GAAGTTTATCCTGAGCGAAGCCGAAGGGAGCCCTAGTAGACCAACAAGGTGTAAGCACTGATTTTCTTATGAAAGTTGGTGCTTTTTTTATTGATGGAATTTATTGAGACAATAAGTTTTCTCCGATATGCTGCTGAGATCGTAAACCGAAGCGTGTTTGAAGTTAAAAAATGAAACGTTATTCCGATTTGGTTTTGTCAATGGGTAAGCCGTCTTTTTCCCAGCCCATGATGCCGCCGTCAAGGTTATAGATGGCCTTAAAGCCTTTTTTCTTGAGTATTTCCGCGGCTTTTGCACTTCTACCACCAGATTTGCAATACACACAGACAGGTGCGTTTTTGTCTAATTTGTCAAGTTCTGCTTCGAAAGTTTCATCAAAAAAATTGAGATTTTCGGAATTGATTAAGTGTCCGGCTTCATACTCCTCCGGGGTTCGAACATCGATCAACTGCACCTGATTCATATCGATGAATTGTTTCATTTCTTGAGGCGAAACCAACTGTACACGGTTTGAGTCTTCAACATCTTGCTTTTGTTTGCAGGAGATTACAAGAGGGACAAACGTCACAAAAAACAGAAGATATTTTTTCACAAAATAGATTTACGGTTGAACAATTTCACCATCCCATTCGAGCATTCCGCCGAGTAAATTGTATGTTGTATCAAAGCCCTGTTGCTCCAAAATCAAGCAGGCTTGTACGCTGCGTCTGCCGGAACGACAATATACATATAGGTTTTTATTTGTGTCAAGAGATTCTATTCCTTCCATAAAAGCTTGCGGATCCATCACGTCAATATTAATTGCTGTCGGAATAATGCCTTCTTCGATTTCTTCCGGCGTGCGAACATCAATAATAAATGCTTTAGGATCTTTTGCAATTTGATCTTGCCATTCTTTTGAGGTTAAATCGGTCATGGTGTATTTTAGAATTTTAAATTTCTACTTCAAAAGTAAGTAATTTGTCAAACATAGTTTCAATTATTTCCAGCCATTTTTGTTTAATAACTTCTTGAAAAAGGAATAATTTTTGATGCAGTTTTTGAAAATTTAACCATGAAAAGATTTTTGTTTTCTTGTTTGTCTGTCTTTGTTTTAATTTCTTGTTCTGATGATGACGGATCATTGAGAGCTGAATTAATTCCAATTCTTTCGGTTCAAGCACCAGACCAATTAATAGTTGGTCAATCGTCTAATTTTCAAATTCTTTTCAATCGACCCACATCCTGTCATGGGTTTTTAAGATTTGACCTTGCCTCTCGTGACAATGAAAAAACCATTGGGTTGATAGCCGGGAAATTAGGAACTGATTGCCAATCTGTCGATGAACCTCCGCGAGAGAATGTGTTTAGTTTTACACCCAAAACGCCCGGTCTTTTCGTATTTAACTTTTTTACGGGAAAGGATAACGCCGGAAAAGATACTTTTGTGACGTTTGACGTGGAAGCTGTTGTTAATCCAAATTGATAAAAATAAAATTTCGCACAAAAAATTAACAATGAAATTTTAGTTACTTTGTCATACTTTTGTTTGACACTTTAAACTTCAACACATGAAATCGTTTTTCTTACTTTTTATAGTATTTTCTTTGTCAACAGCCTGCAGCAATTCAAGCGATAACATTGTCATTGGACAAGAAACAGTATCAATCACCGCGGTTGAAGCGCCAGAAACTTTGACAATCGGACAAAGAGCAGTTTTTAAAGTTTTTTATAATGTACCCACGACTTGTCACGAATTTTTGCGGGTTAATTTTGGATTTGAAGGCAAAGAATCCACAATTTCAGTGGTTACCTCTATCAAGGATGGGAATTGCAACAACTTGACAAATGTCAGCCAAACCGTGGACGTTGAAGCCACGCCAAATGAAGCTGGCCTTTTTACTTTTAGGTTTTTCACCGGAAACGACGCGCAAGGCAATCCGACTTTCATTGTCAAGGAATACGATGTTGCCCCAAGACCAATAGGATAATCAGTTTTTTAATTGATGCAACATTTTTTCGCGTATCTGAACCCTCAACTCTTTTCGATGTGTGGCGTTCAAATGTTTTGTAGAAATTGGATCTAAAAAAACAGCGCGCAACAACCCCGGTGACCCACTGAAAAAATCATAAGAAAACCGTTTTTTATTATCCCGAAAAACAATGGGAACAATAGGTATTTGATGCTCAAGTGCCAATCGGAAAGCACCATCTTTAAATTCATCCAACACAATCGAGCGGTCATCGGGAACTTTGCCTTCCGGGAAAATGCAAATACTGGTGCCAGCTCCGAGTCTTCGATTGGCTTCGTCAAAGGCGTTTTTTCGACTTGCCGGACTGTTTCGGTCAACCAAAATACAAGTGCGTTTATAAAAAAAACCAAAAACAGGAATAGAAGCCAATTCTTTCTTACCCACAAAAACAAATGGTCTTTTGACCACGGCGAGCATCATCATAATGTCAATCATGGAGGTGTGATTGGCAACAAACATATAACTTTGATTTGGGATAATCTTTACGCTGCCATCCCTTCGGTAGGGCATCGCCATTCCAAACAGTATAAATTTGGCCCAAACACGCGCGAGCCGAAAAAAATATTTGTAAGTCGTTTCGCGAATGGTCAAAATAACCAGAAATGGAAACATAACGAATATTGGCACCAAAACCAAGATATAGAACCAAACACGGTAAAGAAGCGCAAATAATATCTTGATAAATTTCATATGTGCCCAAAGTTACAAAAATGAGATTCGTTATTTTCTAAATAATGTACCTTTACGGCTGAAAAAAATAATATTTTCATGTCTAGAATACTCACCGGCATTCAAAGTACCGGAACGCCTCACTTGGGAAATATCTTGGGTGCAATTTTGCCGGCCATCGAAATGGCTGCGATGCCCGAAAATGATTCATTTCTCTTTATAGCCGATTTTCACTCGCTCACACAAATCAAAGATGCCGAGCAAATGCGTCAAAATACCTATGCCACAGCCGCAACCTGGCTTGCTTTTGGCTTGAATCCGCAAAAAACAGTATTTTACAGACAGAGTGATGTGCCTCAGGTAACTGAACTCACTTGGTATTTGAATTGCTTTTTTCCGTATCAACGATTGACTTTAGCCCATTCCTTTAAAGATAAAGCAGACCGATTGGAAGATGTCAATGCAGGTTTGTTTGATTATCCGATGTTGATGGCTGCCGATATCTTGTTGTATGATGCGGAAATAGTACCCGTTGGAAAAGACCAATTGCAACACCTCGAAATTACACGCGATGTTGCTTCTCGATTCAACAATTTGATGGGAGAAACGTTTGTGGTTCCACAGGCAAAAGTGCAACAAGACACCATGTATGTTCCCGGTACGGATGGAACAAAAATGAGTAAGTCTAAAGGCAACACCATTGATTTATTTCTCAGCGACAAAGCACTTCGCAAACAAATTTTGGCTATTCAAACCGACAGCACACCGCTCGAAGCGCCAAAAAATCCTGACACCTGCAATGTTTTTGCACTCTACAAGCTAATTGCCTCAAACGAACAAACTGCCGAGATGAAAGCTAACTATATCCGTGGCGGATTTGGGTATGGTCATGCAAAACAAGCATTGTACGAGTTGATTGTTGATACATATGAAGAACCTCGTCGAAAATTTAGGGATTATATAGCCAATCCCCAATTGGTAGATAGGGCATTGATATTAGGAGCCGAACGCGCTGAAGCGGTTGCGCAAAGCGTACTCAAAAGAGTCCGAAGCAGATTAGGATATTGATAACGGAGTTCAATTAATCCAAAATGCGTCAGTTTGAGTGAAATTCCGAGAGGAATTTAGTATCGAAAACCAGTATTTTGGATAAAAAAACTATTTTCGATACTCCCGACATTTTGGGGTTGGGATGAAACACATTTTTTGATAAAAAGATGAAAACCTCACGACCCTGAAAATTCGAGGCTGTGAGGTTTCCAAAATAACGCTAAGCAAAAAACAATCGAAATATTATCTTCTGATGATCAACTTTTGTATTTTGCTGAAACTTTCTCCTTTTAGTTTGATAAAATACAAGCCGGAACTCAAGCCTTGGAGTTGAATCTGATTGGTTGAACCAAAATTAAGATTCATGTTTTGCCGGAAAACTTCCTGACCACTCAGCGTATAAACCCGCACATCGGTTTTGCCAAAACTACTGTTAGAAACAATGTTGACCTCTCCGCTGGTGACCGTCGGGAAAATTTTAATATTGTTGTTTGCCAATGTCTTGTCATCCAGACTTAAGGCAGGTTGCTCGTCAAATTTTCCGGTAAACAGACCTCGCCCGTGGGTAGCCGCCAGAACAGTACCCGTCTGTATTTCAGCTTCAGGGACTGTGGGATTTGGTCTATAATCTAAATCGATGACCGTTACATCTTTCATCCCGTTTTGAGATTGTACCCATATAGGAGATAAATCGGTGATATCACCAGTTCTCCATACACCTAAGGCTGTCCCAACAATCACTTCTTTAGTGTTCAGCGGATTTTGCAACACCGCCTTTACGGGCATATCCGGCAAATCACCTTCTTTGTTTTGCCAAGTTGCGCCACCATCTGCGGTGTACCAAAGGCTAACGACCCCAAAATTATGGAAAGTAACAAAAATCTCATTTGCGTTTTGCCCGAATTCGATGTCTGAAATGCTGCCCACAAAACCCGGCCCGGTGATTTCTGACCATTGTCTTGCGAAATTTTGCGCACGGGTTAGTTTTAGAAGTTTCCCATTCAACAGACCGATAAATACATTGGAATCTGAACCCCCGAAAGGAGATACTTTCAAGGCGGTAATGGATTCATCCAAAAGCGCATTGGTCAAGTTATTTCGAACAATGTTTGCAGTGCCTGTCTTTAAGGTTCTAAACATCCCTAACCGGAATGTTGTAGTTGTGATTGGCGGAGTGGCTTCTGGATCTGGATTTAAAGTTGAGTCTGAAAAAAACACATCATTCACTTCGTCCAAAGCCGCTGTGTTGATGAAACTACCGTTATTACCTTCGTCGACAATATTATAGGCATTTGAAGTAGGCGTGTCCGGAAGTTCAAAAAATATGTGCGTGTTCCCCGGAAAAGAGGCAATGCCATAATCGTTGTCTTTGTCGAGTTGGGTAAAAGCACCATCACCACCGAACAAATCGCTAAATGAGTTTGCTCCCGCAGCAGCCGCAAAAGCAAAAGGTGATCCGTTGTCTTGGGTGCCGCCGCCAAGATCATCAACGGCAATATTTTGCCCAATCGTGCCGTAATAGTATTGTGTCACGTTATAATCCTTGTTGCGGCTTGCGATCGCAGTCGTGGAGGAGGAAGCGGCAGAAAGGTTTGAAGCAAAAAACACGCCACCATCGTTTCCGATGATGGCTTGGTTGGCATTGGTGGGATGAAAAACAAACGCGTGTTGGTCGGCATGTACGA
>PHDQ01000168.1 GCA_002841025.1 Bacteroidetes bacterium HGW-Bacteroidetes-13
GGTTATCTCGATATGATAGACGAAAGCATTCAAACGAATTTTCCGAAATTTTCATTTGTGTTAAAATTTAACGAAAGTGAAGCTTTCTTTGAGATGAGGCGCGGAATCGTAAACAGCGAGGATTTGAAAGTAAAAATGGCGTACATCCTTGCGCAAGGCGATGACAAGTACTATTATAACAAACCTTCAGATAGTGTAGTCATGCAGACAGAAGTATATGGAGCCAAATTCCGTGTTCTTACTAAAATAAGCGATATAGAATGGAAAATCTCAAATGAGCGTAAACAAATAGATGAATTTTTATGTTACAAAGCCACTGCCTCTTTTGTAACTGTAAATGACGCGGGAACATTTAACAAGAACGTTGTAGCATGGTTTGCCCCCGGATTGCCAATTTCGTTTGGACCTAAAGGATATTCCGGACTGCCCGGTCTAATCTTAGAATTGCAAGATGATAAAACTATTTACTTTTTGACACATTTAAATATCTCAAAATCAACCGAAAAATCAACAATAGAAAAACTGCCAAAAGGCAAAATTGTCACCAAAGAGCAGTTAGACAATTTAGCTTTTGAAAACGCAAATTTTAGAAATTAAAACAAAGTGGCAGACTGCGCATCCGAAGATTTTATTATTTTTATAAAATAGCATATTTGCCCCTAAAAGTAAACCATGAGAAGAATTGTCTTATTCTGTTTTTTTATACATTCTTTTTTTCTCGTTGCCCAAACCCGAGTCCTAACGGGCGTTGTGGCAGACAGCTTGCAAGCACCGCTCGAAAACGCCAACATCATCGCCAAACCGCTGATCGAAAACGCCCAACTGCGTTTTGCCATCTCAGACTATAAAGGCCGTTACCGCCTCGAACTCGACAAAAACATTCCCTACGAGATACAAATCAGCTATTTGGGCTTCAAAGATCAAACACTTGTTCTACAAGCGGACAACCCGCTCAAAGAACTCAACTTCTACCTGCAATCTTCCGGCGAACAGCTCGACGAAATCACCCTCACCCACGAGTTCAAACCCATCACGGTCAAAAAAGACACACTCACCTACAACGTGAGCTCATTCGCCTCAGGCAACGAACGCAAAATGAAAGACGTTTTGGAAAAACTACCGGGCGTGGAAGTCGATAAGCAAGGTGGTGTCACTTTTCAGGGTCGAAAAATCAACAAATTGTTGGTAGAAAACAAACCGTTTTTTGGCGGTGGGACTAAGTTGGCTGTCGAAAACATTCCTGCCGATGCGCTCGACAAGATAGAAATCATAGACGACTACAACGAAGTTTCCATCTTGAAAAATGTCAACGACAGCGACCAACTCGCCATGAACGTAAAGCTCAAAGAAGACAAAAAGAAATTTGTTTTCGGCGATCTCGAAGCCGGCGCGGGCAACGAAGGGCATTATCTTGCCAACGCGGCTCTTTTCTATTACAGTCCCAAAACCAATGTGTCCTTTATTGGAAACACCAACGATGTAGCGCGCGAAACTTTTTCGTTTTCCGATTTTATGCGCTTCGAAGGCGGCATCAGCAGGCTGATTGAATCGGGTCGCGGGTTTTCTTCCGGTCTTTCCTCTTTTTTGAGAAACAACACCGAAGTCACCGAAAACCAAAGTGATTTTGCCGCAATCAACATCAGCCACGATTTGAACAGCAAAGTCGCGCTGTCTGGTTACGGCATTTTTTCCAATCGGCTGCTCCGCAATCGTTCAGCAACTTTTAATCAGTTTTTGTTAGACACCGGGACACAAATCGAAAATCGATTGGAACGCGGAAAAACAAACAACACGCTCGGGATGGGAAAATTCCGGGTGGATTATTCACCCAACAGAGATTCAAAATGGTATTACGATTTGAATGTAAAAGCCTCCGATAATTCAGACGAGCGACTGTTAGACATCTTCGACGGCGCAACAACCACACTGTTCAATACTGACCGAAATGCAGATAATTTTGAACTCAAACAATACGTAGAATGGCATCGCTCGATTGACCCAACACACACTACTTCATTGGTCGTGAGCCACGGCTATAACCGAGAAACTCCTCAAAACAAATGGATTACCAACCAACCCTTTTTGCCCGGACTGATACCGTTGCAACCCAACGACCCGATTATCGTTGAACAAATCAAAAAGAAGTCTGCCAACAACCTCGATGCGCTTTTCAAGTATTATTGGATTGTCAATCCGAACAATCATATTTATGCCATCGCGGGCAACACTTATTCCGAAGAAAGACTTTTAACTTCCGAAAAACAATTGCTGTCCGATGATTCTATCAATGACTTTGCCGACAATGGTTTTGGAAACGAAACCGCACTGCGGTTCAACGATTTTTATACGGGTTTAGAATACAAATTCAGAGTCGGAATCAGCACACACAAAGCGAGTATGTTTGTACATTATTACAATTGGGATGTCGATCAACTCACCACAAAAACGACAGAAAACATTCGGTTTCAACCCGAGTGGTATTCGGAGGTAGAATTTAACAACTCAGAGAAACTCACTTTTCGCTACAAGCTGAATAACCGATTGCCCGATGTACAAGATTTTACCCAAAACTTCACGCTTCAATCGTATAATTTGGTCACAAAAGGAAACCCGCTTTTAAGTATGGAAAGGTTTCATACATCGAGTTTGTTCTACAACAAAACCAGTGTTTACAAAGGTTTGATGGTTTTTTCAAACCTGACTTATAACCGAAAAATAAGAAGTTTACGCAATCAAATTGGCCAAACAGGCATCAATCGGTTTACGACTCCTTTCCTGACCGACAATCCGGAAAACAATTGGAATTTTACCGCCCGAATCAGCAAGATTCTTTACAAATTCACTTTCATATTTGAACCGCGTTGGAGCCATTCCGATTATTTTCAAGATGTAAATGGATTGAACAGTAAGAACACAAACATCAACACGACGATGGGTGGAAGTGTCAAAACGAATTTTAAAAAATTCCCTACACTTAAAGCCGGATTCAGAAAAGATTGGAACTCCTTTTCATCTGCTCAAAATTTATCAAGATTTGAAAATCAAGCTTTTGAAGCAGAATTTAATTACGAGTTTATCGAAAACTGGACGCTTCGCGCGGATTATTCCAACAACACCAACCGAAATGTGATTTCAAATCAAACTTTTCGTTTTGAAACCGGAAATGCATCGCTTACCTATCAAAACAAAAAAAGCCCGTGGGGATTCGAGTTTAATGTGACCAATTATTTGAATAATCCCACCAGAAGTGACAACAGTTTTTCGGAAATTCTATCGAGTGAGCAAACCACTTTTATCTTGCCGAGAATCTATCTTTTTACGATAAAATACAAGCTTTAATTCAACCAAAAATCAAACTGCTCTTCTTGAAGCGTTTGAAGCAGTTCGTGGTTGATATTGACTTTTACCGTTCTGCTGACCAATGGAATTTTCCAGCGTTCTTCGCGTTCGTTGATGACAATGTGCAACGGATGATTGCCTTTGAATCGACCTAAAACATTTTGAAGCTTGTCAATCAATGGCTCCGAAACGTCTTCTATATTCAATTGTATATTGATTTTCTTGGAAAATTGCTCCATCACATCGTGAAGCATGAACATGTTGTTGAATTGGATTTTCGGATCGCCAAGTTTCCCCGTTTCTTTGTTGACCCAACCTTCCCGAACGGACAATTTGATAAAAAGAAAATAATTGTTCACCAAAAAATGTCTGAATTTCAAATACTCTTCTCCAAAAATTCGAAATTCGTGCGATTCCGAGTAATCATCAACGGTGAATGTTGCCCAACCTTTCCCCATTTTATTGACCCGGTGTTGCACATTCGAAACGATGCCCGCAAAAGACAATTCTTTGTTGATAAGCCTGTCTAATTCATTCAACATACCCAATTCTGCATTGGTAAAATATTTGATTTCAAAGGCATAATCATCCAACGGATGACCTGAAATATAAATTCCAACCACTTCTTTTTCTCTTTTCAATTTTTCCATGGTACTCCAAGCTTCGCAGGGCGGTACTTGCGGTTCGGGCAAAACAGCATCGCTCGATTCGCCGAAAAGGCTTATTTGAGAGGCATTTTCGTTTTCCTGAAACTTGGCTCCGTAACGAAGTACTTTTTCCAAAAACACGACGCCATCGCCCTCATCGTGAAAATATTGTGCCCGATGGGTGTCTTCAAAAGAATCCAATGCGCCCGCCAAGGCAAGGTTTTCAAAAGCTTTTTTGTTGGCCGCCCTCAAATCGATGCGTTTGGCCAAATCAAAAACGGACTTATATCGACCACTTTTCCGATTTTCTACAATGGTGTCAACAGCTCCCGCGCCTACACCTTTGACGGCTCCCATGCCAAATCGGACAGCATTGTTTTCGTTGACGGTGAATTTAAAATACGACTCGTTCACATCCGGGCTCAACACCTGCAACCCCATGCGTTTGCACTCTTCCATAAAGAAAGATACTTTTTTGATGTCACTCATGTTGTTGCTCAAAACCGCTGCCATGTATTCTGCCGGAAAATTGGCTTTGAGATAAGCTGTTTGATAAGCAATCCATGCGTAGCATGTTGAGTGAGATTTGTTGAATGCATAAGACGCAAATGCTTCCCAGTCTTTCCAAATTTTTTCAAGTACTTCTTCCGGATGTCCATTTCCTTTGCCGTTTTTGATAAACTTGGGTTTGATTTGGTCGATGATGTAAATCAACTTTTTCCCCATGGCTTTTCGCAACTGATCGGCTTCGCCCTTGGTGAAGTTTGCCAATTTTTGCGACAACAACATCACCTGTTCCTGATAGACCGTGATGCCGTAAGTTTCTTCCAGATATTCCTGCATCTCAGGAAGGTCATACGAAATTTTCTCTTCTCCGTTTTTCCGTCGGATAAAGCTCGGAATATACTCAATCGGACCCGGGCGGTAAAGTGCATTCATCGCGATGAGATCTTCAAAAACGGTCGGTTTGAGTTCGCGCAAATATTTTTGCATACCCGGCGATTCGTACTGAAAAATCCCGACCGTTTCCCCTCTCTGAAAAAGCTCGTAGGTTTTTGCATCGTCTATGGGAAATTCATCCGGATTGAGCGTGATGTTGCGGCGATATTTGACAAGTTTGACCGTGTCTTTAATCAGCGTCAAGGTTTTAAGACCCAAAAAGTCCATCTTGAGCAAGCCGGCCGATTCCACCACCGAGTTGTCAAATTGGGTTGCGTAGAGCTCCGAATCTTTGGCGGTGGCTATGGGAACCAAATTGGTCAAATCTTCCGGCGTGATGATGACTCCGCAGGCGTGAATGCCGGTGTTGCGCAAAGAGCCTTCCAACACACTCGCCTGACGAATGGTTTGTGCGGCCAAATCATTGCCGTCGGCCATGTTGCGCAATTCTTCTATCAAGGCAAATTCTTCCGATC
>PHDQ01000169.1 GCA_002841025.1 Bacteroidetes bacterium HGW-Bacteroidetes-13
ACATCGCTACCCGGTTTGCTGTAATCGTATGACCATCTGTGAACTTCGGGTATTTCACCCGGCCAGTTGCCATGGATGTGCTCTACTGGTGTTGTCCATTCAAGGGTGTTGGATTTCCAAGGATTTTGTTCGGCTTTTTTACCGTAATAAATACTCGAGAAGAAATTGTAAATGAACACCAATTGAACAGCTCCACCAACCAATGCGAATACGGTAATCAAAACATTGATATCCGCCAAATCATCAAAATATGGGAAGGCAGTGTTTGTATAATATCTCCTCGGTAAACCCGCCATTCCTATAAAATGCATGGGAAGAAATACGCCATATGCACAAACAGCCGTTATCCAAAAGTGAACATATCCCAAATTTTTATTCATCATTCGACCAAACATCTTCGGAAACCAATGATATACGCCAGCAAACATTCCATAGATGGCAGAAACGCCCATCACCAAGTGAAAATGCGCAACCACAAAATAGGTATCGTGGACATTGATATCGAGTGTGCTGTCTCCTAAAATGATTCCGGTCAGACCTCCCGAAATAAAGGTTGAAACAAAGCCGATAGAAAACAACATGGCCGGATTGAGTTGAATATTTCCTTTCCAAAGCGTTGTAATCCAATTAAATGCTTTTATTGCAGACGGAATTGCAATCAAGAGCGTTGTAAAAGTAAATACGGATCCCAAAAATGGATTCATTCCGGAAATAAACATGTGGTGTCCCCAAACGATGGTTGACAAGAAAGCTATCGCTAAAATTGATGCCACCATCGCGCGATAACCAAAGATTGGCTTTCGGGCATTGGTTGCTAAAATCTCCGAAACAATACCCATGGCAGGTAGGATGACGATATAAACTTCCGGATGTCCCAAGAACCAAAACAGGTGTTCAAACAGCACTGGCGAACCTCCTTGATAATGAAGCACTTCACCTTGTATATAAATATCGGACAGGAAAAAAGAGGTACCAAAACTTCTATCCATAATGAGCAATAAAGCTGCCGACAATAAAACCGGAAAAGAAACCACGCCGATTATTGCAGTCACAAAAAACGCCCAAATGGTCAGCGGCAAACGTGTCATCGACATTCCTTTGGTGCGAAGGTTTAATACTGTAGCGATGTAATTTAGTGAACCTAAAAGCGATGAGGCGATAAATATAGCCATAGAAACAAGCCAAAGTGTCATTCCGGCTCCCGATCCAGGCATGGCTTGAGGTAATGCGCTGAGTGGCGGATATATCGTCCAACCGGCAGCAGCAGGTCCGGCTTCCACAAACAAAGACAAAACCATGATGATGCTGGAGAGGAAAAACAGCCAATAGGAAACCATGTTGAGAAAACCAGAAGCCATATCTCTGGCACCGATTTGCAATGGAATCAATAGGTTGCTAAAGGTTCCGCTCAGTCCGGCGGTTAACACAAAAAACACCATGATGGTACCGTGTATGGTCACCAAAGCCAAATAAATGTTAGGATCCATAACACCTTCCGGAGCCCATTTCCCCAAGAAAACTTCAAATATTTGAAAACTTTCTTCGGGCCAAGCTAATTGCAATCTGAAAAGCATGGACATGAAAACACCTATAACTCCCATAAAAATACCTGTAATAAGGTATTGCTTGGAAATCATTTTGTGGTCCTGGCAAAAAATATACTTCGTTATAAAAGTCTCTTTATGATGATGCCCGTGCTCGTGGGTATGATCAATGGCATGAGAGGCTGTTGCTGACATATTTGTTTTTTTGGTAGTTCGTTAGCTTATTTATTGTAATACTTCGGCCAAAGTTTTTTGTTGAGAAATCCAACTGTTAAATTCTTCAGGCGTATCCACGATGATATTTAATTGCATATTGTAGTGTGATGCACCACAAATTTTGTTGCAAAGTAATAAATAATTAAATTCATACGGATCTAAAAGCTCCTTTCCTTCGGCTGCCAATTTCGCATTTTTCTCGGTTCTCAACTGATTAATGTTTTGAACTTTAGCGATTATTTCCGGGTCTTGTCTTGCTTGTTCGGTGGTCTGAATCGGTGTGAACGAGAATTGAGTAATCATTCCGGGAACCACGTTCATTTGTGCTCTGAAAAATGGCATGAATGCCGAGTGCAAAACATCTTGCGATCGCATTTTGAAAATTATTTTCCTTCCTACCGGTAAGTGTAATTCTTGCGTGCTGACAATATCGTCTTTTCCGTTTGGATCGGAAACATCAACTCCGATGACGTTTGAGCCTTCTATGAATCTCACATTGGCATCCCCGAGTGTGTTATCTGCACCGGCGTATCTGACTTTCCAGTTAAACTGCTGTGCATAGAGTTCAATAATGATCGGGTCATCTTCATCATTTATCTTCATGATTTTTGTCCAAGTCCAAAGACCGTAAATAATCAAACCTGCCAAAGTAATTACGGGAATGATTGTCCAAAGAAACTCCAACTTATCATTGTCGGCGTAAAACAATGCCTTTTTTCCCTTTTCACCTCTGTATTTGAAAGCAAAATAATGCAACAATACTTGGGTTATCGCTTGGACAAATAGAATCAAAGCAAAGGTGATAATCATCAATCGATCAACCTCTTCTCCGTGTTCGGATGCAGCAAGCGGAAGTAATACTTTTCCCCATTTTAGCATGCTGAAAATAGTGAGCCCATAGAGAAAAATCAGAAAACCCATCATCAGAAAACCGTTGATGTGGTTGTCTTTGTCGGTTGCTATTTGAGCGTTCTCCGGTGCGTTCACTTGAGACAGATCATAGATTTTGATGATTTGCCAAACAGCAATACCAAGAAGAACTAATGCAATAAGAGTTAGTAAGCCTGTCATTGTTTTATATCAGATCAAAGGTTAGTTTTCTATTAATAATGGAAATGCTCGCTCTCGTGAATAAAAGGATTTCTTTTGACAACGAGTGGTGCTTTGGAAAGTGCAGTAAATACCACAAATATAAACAATCCGAGAAAAAACAAAACAGCACCAATCTCAGGAACTCCGAAATACCAATTGGTTCCAACGGTTCCGGGCATAATCATGTTGAAAAAATCGATGTAATGCCCTGCCAATATAACTGTGCCTGCCATGACAACTATCCAAGTCAACTTTTTAAAATCTGCATTCATCAATATCAATATTGGAAACACCAAGTTCATGACTATCATACCAAAAAATGGCAAATTGTAGTGTTCGATTCGGGTAGCAAAATACGTAATTTCTTCCGGGATGTTGGCATACCAAATCAACATAAATTGTGAAAACCAAAGATATGTCCAGAAAATACTGAAGGCAAACATGAATTTGGCCAAGTCTTGAATATGGCTTTTATTGACGATTTCCAGATATCCTTCCGATTTTAAATAGAGTGTAATCAGTGCTATCATTGTGATACCTGAAACAAAGAAACTCGCAAAAACATACCATCCAAAAAGTGTACTAAACCAGTGTGGCTCGACAGACATAATCCAATCCCAAGACATGATAGATTCGGTAACAATGAAGAAAACCAAGAAAACTGCCGAGGCTTTAAAATTCTTTTTGAAATTTGAATTATCCGACGCTTCGTCTTGCGCAATTGACATTTTCCTTGAGAAATAACGATAAGATGCCCATCCCGCAATAAATACTACACCGCGAATGATGAAACCGGTTAAATTCAGAAAACCTGATTTTCCTTGTAGCAATTTATCGTGTGCGACTACTTCTGCATCGCGCCATATAAAAATATGATGTCCGGAAAAGATTGCGATTAACAAAACGATTACTGTGCCCGGCAAAACATAGGCGGTAATTCCTTCCATCACGCGAAGCAAAACGATAGACCATCCTGCTTGAGAGGCATGCTGAATACCATAAAAAGCCAAAACGCCCAACGAAAGCAAAGCAAAAAACAAAGCGGCTACATAAGTTGCTGCCCAAGGTCGATTTTGCAACTGGTGCAACTGATGCGTCAGATGTTCTTCAGAATCATGTGCAGCTGCTGCATCGTGTGAAGAAGCAACATGTTCGGTTTGATGTGCTGAATTTAACTTTTTTACATCATCGATGTTTTTAGGTGCATTGAAAAAACCCAAAGCAATACCTAAAAAGCCGACAACAATCAGGGCTAATGAAAAAAGTTTTAATTTGTTTGGTAGAATATACATAGTCGTTTAATCTTTTGAATCAAAATTATTGGATCAAATCTGCTCTCAGTTTTTCAACATATTGTGTTACTTCCCAACGCTCGGTGGCATTGAGTTGTGATGCATGTGAACCCATCATGTTGAGTCCGTAAGTGATAACATGAAAGATACTTCCTTCGGTTATGGGTCGCGTTGAATAATCGGGTACCCCTAAAAACTTTTCGTTTTGTACCAAAATACCTTTTCCATCTCCCTTATCTCCATGACAAACCGCACAGTAGATTGTAAACAACGCTTTCCCTTTTTCAAGATTGACCTCGTTTTTTTCAAGCGGTGATTTTAGACTGTCTCTGGCGGCCACATATCCTTCCGGTGTGTTTGGATATTCGTAAGGAACAAAACCTCGATTGATGGTTCCCGGCACAGGAAGCTGCGCTTCAATGCCGTTTGTAAATGCATCCGATTTTCCATATGCTTCATAGCCCACGGGCGCATACATATTCGGAAAGAACTGATAATTTGGTTTCAGCTTATCTTGGCATGAAAACAAAACCATCGCTAAGAGCAATCCTGCCAATATGTTTTTAAATGCTTTCATCAATTTATTTTATTTGTTTTTTAATGTTTTGATGTAATTTGCCAATAATCATTTAGGTTGGTTTCAACTAATTTGTTATGGCTCATTTTATATATGTAAAATTTAATTTTTAGCAGTCATACCTGTCTGCCGACAATCGGATATGTTATCGCATTTTATTTATCGGTGTTTGCTTGCACAAATTTGTTTTTAATGGCGATTTCACATTCATTTTCTTAGTGCTTTTCTATCGTTTTTATTTCAACAGCACCTGTTTTTTTAAGCAATTTTGTCAAAGCTTCTACATTGGATGAAACAGCAATTTCTAATAAGAAATGATCGTCTGTTGTCCTCAAATCAGGGTTTTCTGCATTTTTGAACGGCCAAAGTTTGCTTCTCATGTAAAATGTTATCACCATCAAGTGAGCTGCAAAAAAAACAGTCAACTCAAACATAATCGGCACAAATGCCGGCATGTTAGAAATGAAACTAAAACTCGGTTTACCCCCGATGTCTTGTGGCCAATCTGAGATCATGATGTAATTCATCATAACAATGGCAACCGTAAGACCGATGCATCCATAGATAAAAGATGCGATAGCAATTCGGGTGGGCTCGATGCCCATGGCTTTGTCTAATCCGTGAACGGGAAAAGGCGTGTATGCTTCTTCGATGTGGTGATGTGC
>PHDQ01000170.1 GCA_002841025.1 Bacteroidetes bacterium HGW-Bacteroidetes-13
GTCCGTTGTTTATTTTCTTGTCATGCTGAGGATATAATCCATAATCAAAGAAGTTGCGCCCAATTTTTCACCTATAAAAGTATTGTTGATATTGCCTTGTTTGGCTCTCTTTCCAACATCGTTAAACAACCCGTTTAGCGCCTCATTTAACTCATTCTGATTGGAAACACTGATTACACCTCCGCAAGCCACCAACTGTTTGGCCTCTTCAAACTTGTCGTAATATTTGCCAATCACCACAGGAATTCCAAAAACAGCCGGCTCCAAAACATTGTGCAAGCCGGTCGCCATGCCGCCGCCAACATACGCCAAATCGGCTTGTGCGTAAATTTTGGTCAGCAACCCAATCGCATCGACGATTAACACCGAAAAATCTGCCGGGTTTTTGTCGGAAATTTCGCTGTATAAAACGGTTGGTAATTCGATTTTTTCACGCAAGATGAGAATCGAATCTTGCTTGATGTTATGCGGAACAAGCACATACTTTTGTTTTTTTGCTTTGTTTTGGTTGATGTATTTCACCAACAATGCTTCATCTTCCGGCCAAGTGCTTCCGGCGACCAAGCAGGTTTGGTCAGCTTTGAATTTTCTTAAAAAATCAAGCGAATTGTCGCGTTGCAAAATTTCTCCGACCCTGTCAAATCGGGTGTCACCAGACACGGTAACGTTTTCAAAACCTATGCTCGAAAGCAAGTCTTTGGAGGTTTCATTCTGCACAAAAAAGTGATTGAACGTGCGGAGCGACTTGCGCATCCATCCGCCGTAGGGTTTGAAAAAAGCCTGTGAAGGACGAAAAATAGCTGAAACAATCAACGTTTTTATCTTTCGGTCGCGAAGTGTTTTCAAGTAAATCGGCCAAAACTCATATTTCACAAAAACAACCCATTCCGGATGTGCCAAATCCAAAAAGCGTTTGGCATTTGAAAAGGTATCAAAAGGCAAATAAAGCACCGCAGCTGCCGGAGTCTTGTCCTTGACAACTTCATAACCAGATGGTGAAAAAAAAGTTAACACGATTTTGTGTGACGGGAAAGCGTCCCTGGTTTTTTTCAGCAAAGGCAACCCCTGTTCGTATTCGCCCAAAGAAGCCACATGAAACCAGATTACGCGGTCGGAAGGTTCGATTTTCGCTTGAAGAATGTCAAACGAGTTTCTTCTGCCGGCGACAAACAACTGTAATTTCGGATTGAAAATAGCCGCCAAACGTATGCCCAAAAAAGCCACTTGCGAAAGAAATTGATAAATAAGATACATGCTTTTTTAATTATCAGGCTAAAATAATACCCTTTATAGAATAAATGTGGATAGTCATCCGTAAATTTGCATCGAATTGAACCACACAGCTCACAACTATGAGAAAATTACAAATGGTTGACTTGAAAAGTCAATACGAACCCATCAAAGAACAAATAAATTTGGCCATTGCCCAAGTCCTCGAAAGTTCTGCTTTCATCAACGGGCCCGAAGTACAAAATTTCCAAAAAGAGCTGGAAGCCTATTTAGGCGTAAAGCACGTCATCCCTTGTGCCAACGGCACAGATGCCTTGCAAATTGCCATGATGGGACTCGGTTTGAAACCCGGAGACGAGGTCATCACTGCCGACTTTACTTTTGCCGCCACCGTTGAGGTAATCGCTTTGCTTCAACTCACACCAGTTTTGGTGGATGTCGAACCTGATACGTTCAACATTTCCCCCGCTGCCATTCGTAAAGCGATTACACCAAAAACCAAAGCCATCGTTCCTGTTCATCTTTTCGGACATTGCGCCAACATGGATGAGATTTTAAAAATTGCTGAAGAATTTAACTTGTTTGTCATCGAAGACAATGCGCAAGCCACCGGTGCTGATTATACCTTTAAGAATGGTACTAAAAAGAAAGCTGGAACCATAGGTCATGTGGGTGCAACTTCCTTTTTCCCGTCCAAAAATTTGGGTTGCTACGGCGACGGCGGCGCACTTTTTACCAACGACGACGCATTGGCGCACACGCTTCGCGGCATTGTAAACCACGGGATGTACGAACGCTATCACCACGATGTGGTAGGCGTGAATTCCCGATTGGATTCTATACAAGCGGCTGTTTTAAGAGCCAAACTTCCTCTTTTAGACACCTACAACAAAGCACGTCAACAGGCGGCAAAACAATATACAGCCGCGTTCAGAAACTGCAAACACCTCATTACACCATCGACCTTTACCCAAATTGATTGCGACAAATCAAACGGGATTTGTTCAGCTTGCGATTGTCATGTTTTTCATCAATACACCTTGCGGGTGACCAACGGAAAACGCGACGAACTTGCCAAGCATTTGGGTGAAAAAGGAATTCCTCACGGCATCTATTACCCGATTCCGCTGCATCTTCAAAAAGCCTATTTGGATGAGCGTTACCGCGAAGAAGTTTTTCCGGTCACCAACCAATTGGTCAAAGAAGTAATCTCATTGCCGATGCACTCCGAACTCGATCAAGAACAAATCGATTTTATCACGCATACGATTTTGGTGTTTTTGGGTTGAGCTGTAACTCAATTGCTGCCAATTCCCCATAAAAAAAACCGCCAAATCATTGGCGGTTTTTTTGTAAAGTAATTGTGGCTATTGTGTGATTATCAATTTCTTAGAAATGACTTGCCCGTCTTGTAGGTTCATTTTGACAATGTAAACGCCTTGTGCATAATTTTTTAATGGGATGTGTAAATCGGTTTGGTTTTGATTTTGAACATCAAACGAATCTAAAGAACGGCCCAATAAATCAAAGAGTTGAATCTGTTCGATAAACAAATTAGGTTTGTTGTTAAAAATGTTTAGCGTGTTATTCGATTGGGTGTGAAAAACACGCAAATTTTCTTCGGTGGATTCAAAATCTTCGTTTGATAGCGTCTTTTGTGTAAACTGAATGACAAAACGGTCGTTAAAAGTTCCCGAAGAAGCAATATCTATCTCTGCCGGGTTTTCTTTTAAATTGTAAAAGATGTTAGTTACTTTATCTAAAAGAAAAACAGGAATATCTTCCTCTAAATTTTCTGCGCCATCAAACAAGAATTTGATTTTACCTGGGGATTGAACAATAACGCCCAGCGGAATTTTTTTGACTTCATCGAAAGCCCCCACGCCTTGGATAATCAATTTATCATCTCCCAACACGAAATACATATCGTTGGGTTGCTCGTCAATGTTGTATGCGTCATATCCTTTGTCAAACCCGTCTGTCGCTTTTTCGTTCATAAAACCCAACAAAATTTGTCTTCGAAATCCGGTAGTGGTGTAATGCCCGAATCGGATGGTTGTGAATTTCTCTTCCTCGGATTCGCCTCCACTGTTTTCAGGGAAACGTTGTGTTTGAGTTCCCAACGCGCTCACATCGTTTCTGCTATTTGCACGGAAATGGATGTTTGAAGTTCCGTTATCTTCTTTCACAAAAGCACGTTGGTCGTTGTCGAAAGTCACCGTGCCACCCAAAGGTGAGGCAATCACAAAAAACCCTTGGCCTACGGGTATGTATCTGCCCGGTGAGATGGTACTGTTTCCGTTTTGGCTAACATCTGGGTGAGACATGGCAGGGACTCCGCCCGGAACAAGATTTAACGTGGCATAACCCCCTTCGTAGTCTTTCAACTTGTGCGTTCCGCCGCCCCAATGTTCCCAGAAATACAATGTGCCATCGGTCGCTGCCAGATTCTTGGTTATAAATGCGTTCCCGTCCAAAGCCGAAGCGTACGGATTGCCTAACAGGTTGAGCATATTGCCCGGCGTGCTGAATTGGATCTGACCGTTGTGAGGCTTCCCGACAAAAGTATAGTTTTGTCTGGCAGTCGCAGCTCCCGAGCCTTTAGAAATGAAGCCTTGTCCGGCTTTTACGGGTATGTTTGAGCCGATAGATACCCAATTGGCGATGCTGTTTCCGGCATTTTCAAACTTAAATGTCCATCGTGTACTGATACGAATGGGCGGTCCTGGAACACCGTCTAAGGCAGGTGTCCAATTGATGTTTTGCGGACTTGCCGGATTGGTTCCGTCTTTGAAAACACCGTTTAATGTGTAGGTGTTGTTGTTGGTTGAGTTATTGGGTGTGCCCACCGGCGAAGACCAATAATTGTATTTGTATTTATCGACGGTTCCTTGTTGGTCGCGTTCGAGTGTGCCTTCGCTGGTGGGTTCCAAAACACTGCCGAGGGGTTGAATAAGTTGAGATCTTCCGGTTAAGTCAATTTTTCCATTGAGGTTGAGATACCAAGTCACGAACAACGGTGTATCGCCGTTGATGGTGTATGTTATCGGGTTGGTAGTTGCGTCTTGTTTATCAACCAACAATCCCAAATGCGTTTGTGAAGCACTGAATGAAACGCCCGTGTGTTTGATTTGTACGATAGACCAATCGTAAGTTGTTGCATCCGTACCCTGAACACCATTTGAAGGATCGTTTAAGGCAGTATCCAAAGTACCACTTTGTGTGGTAACGAAAGGCATTGGAGCCGTTTGTGTTTTGATGGAAGCATTCGGGATGCCGTAGATTCTCGCAATTTTTGGCGTAACCGATTTATCTATCAAACAATTTCCTTTGATGTGCGACATGTTGTGATAAACCAATAACCTGTTCCAAGGAATTACCGTACTTGTGGGTGTGGTTCCAATATTGAAAGGAATGATTTTCCCTCGGGTGTTGGCTCCGTTGGCTTGTATTTCCTGATAAATGGTTTGGCGCAATTGTTCCTCAGTCAAAGCCGTGTTGAACACCCGTGCTTCATCGATGGAACCTTTAAAATATAAACTGCTCGATGTCGGGCTTTTTCCGATGCTGATCAGGTTGTTTGTGCTAACATTGAGCGTTGCCAAAGATGCCACCGAACCACGTTCGATGCCGTTGATGTAGAGTTTGACTGTTTTTACAGGGTCAGCACCGTTGTAAACCGCCGCAATGTGTGTCCAAACACCTTCGGCAAGGCTGAATCCGGAAGCGGCATTTACGTTGATCCCGTTGTATTGCACCCGAAGCACTTTGGTGCTGGTGACGCGCATGTTGAAATTGTCCTGCCCCAAAACAAGCCCTTCAGCACCGTATGAAGCACCTAATTTTACCCAAGCCATCAATGTGGAGCCGGACAATCCGGAAAGGGAAACGCCTTGTTCTTCGATGTATTCCGAAGTTCCGTTAAAGTCGAAATGATAGGAGCTGTTGAGTTCTTGCACATGTCCCAAGGTAAAATATTCGTTGTCTTTCAGGTTGACACCGGTAAAACTCAAAACTTGCGTGGCCGCATTGTAAGTGCCTTCGTAGTTTTTGTAGTTGGTAAAGGAAGTATTGTCAGCTATGATGAGTTGCAATTGACCTTCGTTGGCTAAA
>PHDQ01000171.1 GCA_002841025.1 Bacteroidetes bacterium HGW-Bacteroidetes-13
ACTACTGCAACGCAGCTCACCGTTGACGGACCTTCAAGAAAAGACTTTAGAGGAGGACGTGCGGCTATTTTAAATATCATTCCGGCAAGTACCGGCGCGGCGGTTGCTGTGACCAAAGTAATTCCGGAATTGAAAGGAAAATTAACCGGTATGGCATTCAGAGTACCTACTGCCGACGTTTCTGTTGTCGATTTAACGGTTCGAGTGGTTAAAGAAACTTCTTACGAAGAAATCAAAAAAGTATTCAAAGCAGCTTCCGAAGGAGAGCTAAAAGGCATCTTAGGATATACCGAAGATTTGGTGGTTTCTCAAGATTTTATATCAGACACCAGAACCAGTATTTTTGACGCTGATGCAGGTATCGAATTGAATTCCAAATTCTTCAAAATTGTATCTTGGTACGACAACGAAGCCGGATACTCATCAAAATTAGTTGATTTAGCCGAATACGCTGCTTCTATCTAACAATTTTTAAAGACTTGCAGAATTAATTTTCTCTGCAAGTCTTTTTTTTTCTTATTCAAAACTCAAATAACCCACCCAAACGAAACATGATACTCATTGTTGATAGTGGCTCTACCAAGACCGATTGGATTGCCATAAATGAAGAAGGGAAACAACTTTTTCAAACACAAACTTTAGGTTTAAACCCTGCCGTATTATCCAGCGAAATTATCAATGAAAGAATTCACAATAATTTTGAATTGTATCAGAAAAGACATGAGGTAACACATGTGTTTTTTTATGGTGCCGGATGCGGAACACCCAAACCGCCACAAATGTTAAAGGAAGTTTTTCAAAAATATTTTGACAACGCTGAAATAGATGTCAAAGAAGATACTTATGCAGCCATCTATGCAACAACTACTCCCGGAGAAAAAAGTATCGTTTGCATATTAGGAACCGGATCTAACTGCACGTATTTTGATGGAAATGAAGCGATTCAGAAAGTAGTTTCTTTAGGCTACATCTTAATGGATGATTGCAGCGGTAACTATTTTGGTCGTCAATTGATTAGGGATTATTATTTCCACAAAATTCCGAAAGAACTTGCCGATAAATTTTCAAACACTTACGATTTGACGGCAGATTATATTAAAAGAAATCTATACAAAGAACCCAATCCAAACACTTACTTGGCGACTTTTGCCAAATTTTTGATTCAAAACAAAGATCACGAATACAGCCAAGGACTGATAAAAAAAGGAATGCAGTTGTTTATCAACAACCAAATTGAACAATTCGCGGACGCAAAACAAGTTCCAATTCATTTTATCGGCTCAATCGCTTTTTATCTTCAAGATGAATTGAAAGAAGTACTGGCTGAAAACAATCTAAAAATCGGGAATATTTTCAGACGTCCCATCGAAGGATTGGTGAAATATCACGTGGATTTGGCTGCAAAAACGGCTTAATACCGATTGGTTAATTGCAGTAAGCAATCATCGATATTTCCACATTCACATTTTTTGGCAACCCACTTACTTGAACCGTTTCGCGTGCCGGAGCGGTTTTTTCGTTGAAATAGGAACCATAGATTTCATTTACTTTGGCAAAATCATTCATGTTTTTTAGGAAAATTGTTGATTTCAATACACAGTCAAAATTCGTCTCGGCAGTATGCAGAATATTCTTAAGATTTTCCATCACTTGTTTGGTTTCGGCTTCTATGGATGCTAAAACAAGCTCATTGGTTTCCGGATTGATGGCTACCTGACCGGACACATAAAGCATGTGATCTTTTCGGATGGCTTGATTGTATGGACCAATGGGAGCAGGTGCAAGATGGGTTTTGATAATGGTTTTCATGGATAAATATTAAGTGTTAAGTTTCAAATTTAAATTGGCATGGTTAATTCTTCAAAAAAATAAAGGCAAAAATAAAGGCAAAAACCGAAACAATTATTCCGGTCATAAAAATATTGTAGGTAATCCGCAACAATTTGTATTTCTGATGCAGAACGACACCCAAGTAGTAAAGGTCTTTAGTCATGGCTTCATAAATATGCGTTTTGTCTTGTATGGTTTCGCCAATTGCCCATTTGAATTGCTCAAATGGCATTTTGTGAAAATTTCCGAAAAACAAGAGGTTCACTTTTCGGGAGGTAACTTCCTCTTCTGTAAACTTACCCGAAGTAATATTCGGACGCGTAGAGAGAATTGCAAAAATGATGGAAACCACACTGAAAATAGTCAAAATTAAACTGGGTATTATCAGGTGCTTATTCGAACTTGCATCCAACTTCGAAATTAAATTGGACAATATCAATGAAATGATGATGGCATTCACGGAAAGCAAAATATTGGCTTTGGTGTCGGCTATGTCACTTAATTTCAAGTGGTTTTGCATGGTTACCCGATACATTGACTGTATGGCACGCTCAGGGCTTTCGTCTTTTATCTGGGCTTTCAGCCGTTCGATGTCCTGTTTGCTGTTGTCTTTTTTCTGTTTTTCGATGAGTTCAAACAGGTTTTTTTCTTTCTGGGGCAACCAATTTTGAAGGGCGTAATCCGTGTAAAATTCATGCCCTTCTGTAAATAGTTTGATGTTGATTTTTCGCCATTCTTTTTCTGAATAATTTTTTCGGCTTTGCAATTTATATTCCAACCGCAAAAATTCGCTGGCTTCTTCAAAATAATCTTTACCAAAATGCGAAGCATCCGCATCGCGTATGATTTTTCCCAACTTATCGGTAGGACAGACATCAAATCGGGTGGACATGATACACTTGCCGACAGCTTCTATTTTCTCTGCGGAACATTGATTGGCTAACAAAAATTCTGTTGCAATTTCCACACTCGATTGTTCGTGATTTTCGCAGCCTTTCACATAACCGGTGTCGTGAAACCAAGCGGAAAGCAACAATATTTCCTTTTCTTCCTCGGATAATTCAGTATGGTCAATAATTTCCTGAAGACTCTTAACGACGCGCTTTGTATGGGTGTAATTGTGGTAAATGAAATTATCCGGCAATTCTTTTTTTAACAATTCAAAAACAAATGCGGAAGCTTTTTCTATTAACTGCGACATAAATGCTTATTTTTGTTTGACATTTAAAATGTAAATATATGAATAAAATTACCGCTAAAATCGCTCTTTTGATACTGTTTATTGTGTTAATATTTCAATCCTGCGCAACCTTTCAAACGAAAATAGACCGTAAACTCCAAACGCCGAATTTGTTGAAAAATAAAACACCCAAACACTCATTCTATTTGATTGGTGATGCAGGGAATTTAGATGAATCCTCCGTTAACAAATTATCCGGTTTCAAAGAGCTGCTTAAAAAATCCGGAGATAATGATTATCTCATTTTTCTCGGCGATAATATTTATCCTTCCGGTTTGGTCAAAAAAGACCATCTTTTGCGCGCACAAACCGAGCAACGGATCAACCTTCAACTCGATTTAGCAAAATCATTCAAAGGAAAAACCGTTTTCATACCCGGCAACCACGATTGGTACAACGATGGTGTAGATGGTCTTGACCGAGAAGCCGATTATATAAAAGAACAATTAGGTTCCAAAAATGCTTTTCTGCCCAAAAATGGCTGCCCGATTGCAAGTCTTTCGGTAAGCGACAATGTACAGTTGATTGTTGTTGACACACAATGGTTTTTGGAAGACTGGGATCAACATCCGGAAATCAACACGCGTTGCGGACAAATTTCAACGCGAGAGGATTTTTTCTTGGCAGTTGAAGATGAAATCAATGACAATCAAGGAAAAACGGTGATTTTAGCCATGCATCATCCGATGTTTACCAATGGCTCTCATGGTGGCTTCTTTGATGCAAAAAGCCATTTGTTTCCACTCGGTTCAAAGATGCCGCTTCCGGTGGTCGGATCTTTGGCCAATCAAGTGAGGGGCACGGGAGGAATTTCTATTCAAGATAGACAAAGTCGACAATACCAAAACTTGATGAATCGGTTGGAAATCATCGCAAGAAGAGCCGATAAAATTATTTTGGTTTCGGGCCACGAACACAGCCTTCAACTCATCAATGACAACGGACTGACGCAAGTAGTTTCTGGTTCGGGTTCAAAAAAATCAGCTGTCGCGCTGGGAAATAATGGCGTATTTGCTTCCGGAAAACAAGGTTTTACAGTGATGGATGTATTTGAAAACGGCCAATCCGATGTTCGTTTTTATGAATTTAACCAAACTGAAAATCCTATTTTTGAATCGCAAATTTTCCCCGCCTATCAAGCGAAAGCATCAAAAGGAGATGAGCAATTTCCACAAAACATAAAAACTTCAGTTTACACAAAAGAAGAAACCCAAAAATCAAAATTTTTCAAATCTGTTTGGGGCAATCATTATCGGGATTTATACGGTCAAGAAATTACAGCCCAAATTGCCTTGTTAGACACTCTTTTCGGCGGTTTAAAGCCTGTCCGGCAAGGTGGGGGACACCAAACGCGTTCACTTAAATTGGTTGCTGAAAACGGAGACGAATACACCATGCGCGCTCTTAAAAAGAGTGCGGTTCAACTCTTTCAAACCGTGGCTTTTAAAGATAAATACGTCATTGAAGAATTTAAAAACACACCCGCCGAACGACTCGTACTCGATTTCTATACGGCTTCTCATCCTTATGCGGCTTTGGCGGTTACCGATTTGGCCGATGCTGCGGGCGTATTGCACACCAAACCAATGCTTTATTACGTCCCTAAACAAAGTGTTTTGGGTGATTTTAACGGTGTTTTCGGGGACGAACTCTATTTGATTGAAAAGAAAATTAAAGAAGATCAATCCGGTGAAGCCTTTGATGGAGCTGACGACATCGAAAGTACATCCGATTTGTTTGAGCGGTTGCAAAAAGATGAAAAATACAAGGTGGACGAAAAGGCTTTTATCAGAGCAAGATTGTTTGATATGCTCATTGGCGATTGGGATCGACATGGCGACCAATGGCGCTGGGCAGAAATCAAGCAAGCCAATGGCGATCGTATCTTCAAACCCGTTCCGAGAGATCGCGACCAAGCATTTTCTAATTTTGACGGAAACCTGTTTAATGCGTTGCGAAAAATGGTCGGAGCTTCCAATCAGTTTCAAGTGTACGATGATAACTTGAAAAATTTGAAATGGATGAACAATGCCGGCATCACGCTCGACCGTACCTTGCTCAAAAACAGTACACTTGAAGATTGGTTGGCTGAGGCTACTCAAATTCAGCAAAGCGTTACAGACACGTCCATTCAAACAGCATTTTCAAAATTACCGAGTGAAATACAAGGTTCAGAAACCGATGAAATCATCCAAAAACTCAAAGGACGCAGGGGAAATCTACCCGATATTGCACGAAGGTATTATGA
>PHDQ01000172.1 GCA_002841025.1 Bacteroidetes bacterium HGW-Bacteroidetes-13
AAATTCATTTGAATAGCTGAATAATTACAAATAATCTTTAAGCCATTCTGTCCGAAAACGCGCTTATTTTTTCAAATAATCGAGTTTTCACAACTTCAGATTGTTAAATACCCTTGTTGCTATTTCAAGTACTTCTTAATGAATTGTTAAAACTGTTACAATAATCAATCAATTGACTTGCAATTGTTTTAATTTTATGGAATCTTTAAAAATTATAGTCAAATGAAATTAATCAATCAAACAACATTAGGTATTTCACTTTTCGGCTTGCTTGCGCTATCCGCTTGTAAGAATGAAAAAAAAGAAACCGCAGAAGTAGAAAAAATTCCGGGGATTAACCTCCAATTCATGGACAACACTGTGCGTCCGCAAGACGATTTCTTTCGCTATGTCAACGGGAAATGGCTCGACCAAACCGAGATTCCGGCCGATAAAACCTCTTGGGGAAGTTTTAACGAACTCCGCGAAAACACCGACGCAGACGTTTTGGCTATTCTCAATGAAGCTTTAAAAAACAATACCTACGCATCGAATACCGACCAAGGAAAAGCACTCAATCTCTACCGTTCTATTTTGGATTCTACCGCTCGAAACGAACAAGGAATCAAGCCGTTAGAAAAAAACTTGACGCAAATTGATGCCATCAAAAACGTCAAGGATTTAGAAGCTTATTTTATCGAAAATGAACCCAAAGGCGGAGGTAGCTTGTTTGGTGTCAATGTTTTTTCCGATGCCAAAGACAGCAACAAAAATGTAGTTTATCTCGGTGTAGGCAGTTTGGGTTTGCCTGATCGAGAATATTACGTTTCAAACGATGCCGACCCGAAAGAAAAACGCGAAAAATATGTTGCGCATGTAGCCAAGATGCTCCAATATTTAGGACAAGATGCCGCATCGGCAGACAAAGACGCTCAAGCGGTTTTGGCTTTTGAAAAATCCTTGGCAACGCCTATGTTTACCCGTGTGGAAAGACGCGACGATCGGTTGAGCTACAATCCCATGAAAGTATCAGATTTGCAAAAACTCACACCGGCTATCAATTGGGAGAATTACCTCAACGGCATCGGGATTAAATCTTTGGATTCTATAGTCGTCAGCGAACCGAAATACATGACTGCACTTCAATCTATTTTGAAAAAAGGAGATGTAAACACTTGGAAAGCTTATTTAAAATGGACTTTGCTCAGGGGAGCTTCCGGCACTTTGAGCGATGAAATTGAAACCGCCAATTGGGAATTTTACGGCAAAACGCTTCGCGGCGCACAAGCTCAAGAACCGCGAGATAAGAGAGCTTTGCAAACTGTCAACAGACGCATGGGAGAAGCAGTTGGTAAAATCTATGTCGATAAAAAATTCCCACCCGAAGCCAAGCAAAAAGCAGAAGAACTCATCGCAAACCTAATTGCAGCTTATGACACACGCATCAAAGCTTTGCCGTGGATGAGCGAAGATACCAAAACAAAAGCACTTGAGAAACTACACAAACTCCGCATCAAAATTGCCTATCCGGACAAGTGGAAAGATTACAGTAGTTTGACAATTAACAGCCCGGAAACAGGAAGTTATTATGACAACAGCCGCAATTTGTCGCAATGGAATTTCAACAAAGACCTCGAGAAAATCGGGAAACCTGTCGATAAGGATGAATGGTTTATGGCACCGCAAATTGTGAACGCATATTTCAATCCTTCTTTTAATGAGATTGTTTTCCCTGCGGCTATTCTACAACCGCCGTTCTATAATTACACAGCAGATGCAGCTGTAAACTACGGTGGCATCGGAGCAGTTATTGGGCACGAGATTTCACATGGTTTTGACGATTCCGGTGCGCGTTATGATGCCAGCGGAAACTTGGTTGATTGGTGGACTGCCGATGATTTGAAACAGTTTACAGAACTTGGTAGCGCTTTGGCTGACCAATACAGCAAATTGGAACCACTACCCGGAATTTTTGTGGACGGAAAGTTTACCTTGGGTGAAAATATTGGCGATTTGGGGGGTGTGAATGCTGCTTATGATGCGCTCCAATTAGATTTAGCGAAAAACGGCAATCCCGGGAAAATAGACGGTTTCACACCGGAACAAAGATTTTTCCTTTCCTGGGGAACCATTTGGCGAACCAAAACCCGAGACGAAGCCCTCAAAACGCAAGTAAAAACTGATCCACATGCACCGGGAATGTACAGAGCGACCGTGCCTATCCGAAACGTCGATGTGTTTTATCAAGCTTTTGACATCAAAGAAGGGGACAAAATGTTCTTAGCACCTGACCAACGCGTGAAAATTTGGTAGATTTTTAATTGATTTATTGAAAAAGAGCGGCTTCTTGGCCGCTCTTTTTTTTGAATAGAAGTTATTTTAATTGTCTTGCCCATGGTCAATCAGTTTGAGGATAAAAATAGAAGTGATATGGTTTTTTGTTTAAAATAATTCATACCTCACACCAAATGAAATACTTCTAATCTCATTTTGTGCATTTTTAAACAAGGGTGAAAGGTCGTATTTCAGATACAACATACTGTCGCCAGCTGTAAAGTATCCGCTCAATCCGTAAACAAAATCGTTGGTGTTGAAGTCAGTTTTTTGCTTGTCTTTGATTTTGTCGCCGTTGAGATCGTATTTCAGTTTTTGCATATTTCCGATGTTGAAACCCGCAAATCCGCCAAGCCCGATTTTTACCCGGTCGAAATAATTCTTGTCAGGATTGAGCGAGGTGTTGAAAGGTTTAAATTCCAAGTGTACAGGCATCACCAAATAGGTATATCTGAATTTTGACTTGTCTAAATCCGTGTCAAATTTTTGCAGCTCGGTGGTGTTTCCGTTTTCAACAAAAAACTGATCGTCTTTTGGTTTCAGGTTGTTGATTTGAAAGGAAAAAGCATAGTTGAGTTTCAGAATATTTGAATGCTTAAAAATGCGATATTTGTTTCCGAAACCAATTTCAAAAAATCTTGATCCGAAAAACTTAAAGTTTGTCCTGCTCAGCGAATTTCCTTCTTCGATGGCATTGTTAAAACCGAAAGCAAGTAGCAAATAACCATTGTTTCTACTGTTTTTATGATCTCTATCCCGGTGAAATATTTTGCTGAATTTGAAATCGTCAAAAATGCTGTCCAAACTGTTTTCGTAGGAATAATATTTGATGTTGAGTGTTTCGTCTCTTTCCAACAAAGCAATTTGGTTGTCGATGATGGCCAATCGATTGTCGATGTTGAGCGCGCGCTTTTGGGCAGCTTCTTTTTTGAGTGCAATTGCTTCATCTTCAGTAATATCTCCCGCATTAAGTCGATTGTTGATGACTTTAACCTCATTTTTAAGCAATTCCCGTTCTTCGTTGGCAATCTTCTCTTTGGTCAGTTTAAGGTTTTCAATTTGTTGCTGTTTGCTTATTTCCTGCGCGTTTAGATTAGACATGCACAGGGTGAGCGCCGCGAGGGCGAAATTCAAAAGATTGGTTTTCATGATTATAAATGTTAAATGGAAATTCAGTTATTGCTTTGCACGACGGCTGTTTTGACGGTTTGATAACTTTCTCGGAGTGCCAAGAGTACTTTTTCTTTAAACGAATGATCTATTTCGTCTTCTACATCGGCAAGCAGTGCGGTTGCATCCACTTTTCCGGTAGCGCGATTCAGCAGTTGTTGGGTTTTTATGTCTTTCAATGCGTCGGTCAGAAGCGAATTGATTTCTGCATCCGAAAAAGCTGTTTTATTTTTTTGGATGTCCAATATTTTTGCAACAACTTCATCCACTTTTTGATCTATAATGTTTTTGTTTTCCGGTTTTTCCGATGGTTTTTCAATTTCTTTTTGCGTGTTGATTGCCTTCGTGACTGCCACAGGATTTGATTTTTTAGGGTTCAAATTGGGGTCGGTTTTATGCTGATTTTCAGTTGTAAACACCGTTTTCTCGTCAAACGCTTTTGAAATGTTTTCTTTTCTAATTTCAGGTGTCAATACCGGTTTTGAGATTTCCACAGTTTGGTTTTTCGGAATCGTAACTATTTGGTTTTTAACAATCAATCCGACTGATACAAATAGGACAATACTTGCTGCTACGGCTCTGAACATAAAACGAAACCTTCTTTGTTTTTTTTGTTTTATGAGCTGATTTTCTAATCTGCTCCATGTGTTTTCACTCGGGTTGATGGTCCGATGTTGAAATGTTTCCCGGATGATATTTTCAAATTCTGACAGTTTCATTTTTTTTGATATTTTTATCTTTGAGTTGATGTTGTAATAATTTTCGCGCCCGATGCAATTGTGTTTTTGAAGTGCTTTCTGTGATATTAAGTACTTCGGAAATTTCCTGGTGGCTGTATCCGTCAATTGCATACATCAGAAAGACTACTTTGTAGTTTTCGGGCAATCCGTCGATTAGTTTTTGAAGGTCTTCGACTTCCAGATTATCATTGGCAGTCATTGATTCCAATAAATTGGTTTCCGGAAAATCTTCCAAAAAAACCAATCTTTTTTGACTTCGAAGATGAGAAATGGCAGTGGTCACCATGATTCTTCTAATCCAACCTTCAAAACTACCTCTTTGATCAAATTGATTCAACTTTGTAAAAACTTTTAAAAATCCGCTTACCAAAACGTCTTCCGCAAAAAACGCATCCGAAATGTATTGCCTGCAAACGGAGAGCATTTTTGGTGCGAATTGTTCATAAATCACTTGTTGTGCCTGCGCATCGTTGGCAAGTGCTTTCCGGATAATCAGCGGTTCGTTAAAATAGAGTTGAACAACTTTCAAAACAGTTTATTTAGGTCCTTATACCACCAAGACGCAAAAATCGCGCAAAAGGTTTCACAACTGGTAAAATTTTTATCCGAAATGTTCTTTGATAGGGGTTTAAACTTTGACAAAGGATTATATAAGTGTGTAATCAGTTTATCTTCGTCAAAAAATCTACTAATTTTCCCACCGCCAAAGCACGGTGGCTGATGCTGTTTTTTTCTTCGGATGTCATCTCCGCAAAGGTTTTGGCATAGCCATCGGGTATGAATATCGGGTCGTAACCAAATCCGCTCTTGCCTTTGGGTTTCGGGGCAATCTGTCCATAAACGACCCCTTCAAAAATGAAAACTTCACCGTTTAGTATGAGACAGATAACCGTTCTGAAATTAGCTTTTCGGTTGGTTTCACCCGTAAGTGTTTGGAGTAATTTTCCGACATTGTTTGTGTCGTTTTTTTCTTCTCCCGCATAACGTGCAGAATACACGCCGGGTGCACCGTTCAGGGTTTCTACTTCCAAACCGCTGTCGTCGGCAAAACAGTTTTTCTCAAATTTTCGGTAAATAAAT
>PHDQ01000173.1 GCA_002841025.1 Bacteroidetes bacterium HGW-Bacteroidetes-13
ATTCGTTTCAATAAACTTTTTTTATTTATGAAAAACTCAAAAAAAAGCGTTGTCCAACGTGTAAAAGTCTTCAAACTATTAAATGGGGAGTAAGAGAAACTTTTATTTTTTCGGCAATTTTTTTCGGCGAAATACCCGCCAAATCCTGAAGTTCTTCGATGCTTCCGTGAGGTATAAACACATCCGGAATTCCCAATCTTTCGATAGTAGGTTGTAAAACCTGCGAAACATAAAATTCCATGATTGCCGAACCAAAACCGCCCGCCAAGCAACCGTCTTCAACGGTAAGAACAGTTTTGTGTTTTAAAGCTATCTCAATCAGTGTTTCTTCATCCAAAGGTTTTACAAATCCGAAGTGATAATGACTGACTTTTTTTCTGTCTTTTTCAGGAAGATACGCCAATGCTTTTTTGACCGAATTCCCAATGTGTCCTGTACTTAAAACGGCTATTTCACTACCGGATTGAAGGCATTTTGCTTTCCCAAAGTCAATTTTCTGAAAGGATTTTTTCCAATCCTTGTGAACGCCTCTGCCTCTCGGGTAGCGAATGGCTATCGGACCTGAAATTCCCAATGAAACCGTGTAAAGCATTTGTCTGAGTTCGATTTCATCTAAAGGCGCAAAAACGCAGAGGTTGGGAATGCATCGCAAATAAGCCAAGTCAAAAACACCGTGGTGCGTGGCACCGTCTTCTCCCACCAAACCGGCGCGATCCAAACAGAATATAACCGGCAGGTTTTGCAATGCCACATCGTGAATAATCTGATCGTAGGCGCGTTGCAAAAAAGTAGAATAGATGTTGCAAAAAACGACCATGCCTTGTGTTGCCATACCTGCGGATAAAGTCACCGCATGTTGCTCGGCTATGCCTACGTCAAAGGCTCGATCGGGAAGCACATCCATCATGATTTTCAGCGAACTTCCGGTGGGCATGGCCGGTGTAATTCCTATGATTTTTTCATTTTGAAGTGCCAATTCCAACAAGGTTTCCCCAAAAACATCTTGGTATTTGGGTGGTTGCAATTCGTCGCTTTTAATCAGCAATTGCCCAGTAGATTTATCAAACTTACCGGGTGCATGATAGCGAACCTGATCTTCCTCCGCTTGTTTCAAACCTTTACCCTTGGTGGTAATGATGTGAAGAAATTTGGGTCCTTTTATTTTTTTTAATCGACGAAGCTCTTTCAACAATTTGGGCAAGTCGTGTCCGTCGATAGGTCCCGAATATCGAATGTTTAGTGCTTCGATGATGTTGTTCTGTTTCGGATTTTTGCCGTCTTTGACTTGGGTCAGATAGTTTTTCAATGCGCCTACACTTGGGTCGATACCGATGGCGTTGTCGTTGAGGATAATTAACACATTGGCAGCTGAAACGCCCAAATGATTCAATCCTTCAAAGGCCATTCCGGAAGCAATCGAAGCATCACCGATGACTGCAATGTGCTGTTTTTCGTGTTCACCCTTGAGTCCGGAAGCAATGGCCATTCCCAAAATAGCGGATATGGAAGTGGAGGCGTGTCCGGTGCCGAATGCGTCATAAATACTCTCTTCCCGTTTGGGGAAACCACTGATTCCATCTAATTGCCTGTTGGTGTTAAAGATAGATCTTCGCCCCGTTAAAATTTTGTGTCCATAAGCTTGATGACCCACGTCCCAAATCAACAAATCGTCAGGCGTTTCAAAAACGTAATGCAAAGCGATGGTCAGTTCGACCACGCCCAAACTTGCACCTAAATGTCCTTCTTTGACAGAAACCACATCAATGATAAAGTTGCGCAACTCAGTAGCCAATTCAGGCAATTGTTCCGATTTTAAGCGACGCAAATCGGCGGGATTCTGTATTTTTTGAAGCAATCCGTTTATCATGTTGCAAAAATACTATAGGATGCTGTAATTTTGTGCCTATGATTGATTTATTTACAGATGAATACTTTATGACGCAAGCTTTGAAAGAAGCAAAAATCGCTTTTGACAAAGGTGAAGTTCCCGTTGGAGCTGTTGTCGTTATAAATAAAAAAATTATTGCACGGGCGCACAACCAAACCGAAATGCTCTCTGACGTGACTGCGCACGCCGAAATTTTAGCCATCACATCAGCAGCCAATTATTTGGGCGGAAAATACTTGATCGATTGTACGCTTTACGTAACTTTAGAACCTTGTGTGATGTGTGCCGGAGCCTTGTACTGGTCTCAAATTTCACGGGTGGTTTTTGCCGCATCCGATGATAAAAGAGGATTCCGAACACATCAAATCGGTCTTCATCCCAAAACGGAATTCAGTTCCGGATTGATGGAAGGTGAAGCAACTTCATTGCTTAAAACATTTTTCTCTCAAAAGAGAAACTTCTGAGATTTGTCAGATTGAAAAAAACAGTTCAGTTTAAATTTTCCAATACTTTAGTTGTGAAGCTTGTATAAAGTAATCTTATCAATCAATTTGTTATTTTAATATTAAGAGAGCTGAAAATAATAATGGCTGTTGTATATTTGTAGTCTATTTAGAATAAATCTATTTACAGATATGATAAAAGTTTCAGAAACTGCCAAAAAGAAAGTAATCGAGCTCATGCAAGAAGATGGGTTGGATGCTACAAACGGATTGATACGCGTGGGTGTGAAGAGCGGAGGCTGCTCCGGGCTTTCCTATGAACTTAAATTTGACCAAGCCCTTCAACCCGACGATAAAATATTTGAAGACAATGGTGTTCGCATTGCAGTAGATAAAAAAAGTTTTCTCTATTTGATCGGTACCACACTGGAATATTCTGGCGGGCTGAACGGAAAAGGGTTTGTGTTCAACAACCCAAATGCCGCAAGGACATGCGGTTGTGGTGAATCGTTTTCGTTGTAGTTAGATTGAAAAGAGTTGAAAAATCGAAAGAAGCGAAAACTTTGAAAAGATTAAGATTTACATATTTTTTAGATTTTTCCTTTTTTATATTTTATAGATAATAAACATAAATTATGGGTAAATACACCGAAATAGAACTTAAAAAAGAGTTAGAAACCAAGGAATACGCCTACGGTTTTTATACAGATATTGAATCAGATACTTTTCCCATCGGACTTAACGAGGGAATTGTTCGCGCCATTTCACTAAAAAAGGGTGAACCTGATTGGATGACCGATTGGCGATTGGAAGCCTATCGTGCCTGGGAAAAAATGATTGAACCCGAGTGGGCCAATGTTCGGTACAAAAAACCCGATTTTCAAAACATCTCCTACTATTCTTCCCCAAAGAAAAAACCGCAATACGAAAGTTTGGATGAAGTAGATCCGGAATTGCTGGACACTTTTAAAAGACTTGGGATTTCGCTTGATGAACAAAAAATACTTTCGGGTGTTGCAGTCGATGTGGTGATGGACTCTACTTCCGTAGCCACCACCTACAAAAAAACGCTGGCTGAAAGAGGCATCATATTTTGCTCCATCAGCGAAGCAATTAAAGAACATCCCGATCTGGTCAAGAAATATTTGGGAACCGTCGTTCCGCAAAAAGACAATTTTTATGCGGCGCTTAATTCCGCGGTATTCTCAGACGGATCTTTTTGTTACATCCCGAAAGGCGTTCGCTGCCCGATGGAATTGTCCACTTACTTTCGAATCAACCAAGCCGGAACCGGCCAATTTGAACGCACTCTGGTAATTGCCGATGAAGGCAGTTACGTAAGTTATTTGGAGGGATGCACAGCGCCCTCGAGAGATGAAAACCAACTGCATGCGGCTGTGGTGGAACTCATCGCTCTGGATGATGCCGAGATTAAATATTCAACCGTACAAAACTGGTATCCCGGAGACAAAGAAGGAAAAGGCGGGGTTTACAATTTCGTCACCAAACGTGGCCTTTGCGAGAAACGCGCAAAAATATCCTGGACACAGGTTGAAACGGGTTCAGCCATCACTTGGAAATATCCGAGTTGTATTCTGAAAGGAGATGACTCCATTGGAGAATTTTATTCCATCGCGGTAACCAACAACTATCAGCAAGCCGATACCGGTACCAAGATGATACATTTGGGTAAAAACACCAGAAGTACTATCATATCCAAAGGTATTTCTGCCGGACATTCGCAAAACAGTTACAGGGGTTTGGTGCAGATCAGCTCGAGAGCCGATAATGCGCGGAATTTCTCCCAATGCGATTCGCTGTTGATGGGCGATTTGTGCGGCGCACATACCTTTCCGTATATCGAAGCCAAAAACAAAACTGCACAAATAGAACACGAAGCCACCACCAGCAAAATCGGTGAAGACCAAGTGTTTTATTGTAACCAACGCGGTATTCCAACCGAAAAAGCCATTGCACTCATCGTAAACGGATTCAGCCGAGAAGTTTTGAATAAACTCCCCATGGAATTTGCTGTCGAAGCACAAAAACTTTTAGAGATAAGCCTAGAAGGAAGTGTGGGTTAATGAAGTGAAAATTTTATAAAGTGAACAAAATTCCGAAAATAAAAAACCAAAATATCTTACCCGAAAGTTTGTGATTTAGGGTTGTTCTCAATTTTAAACATTGAACTTTTAAACTTTAAACAATAATCAAGAGAATGCTAAAAATTAAAAATCTCCACGCCTCCGTAGAAGGCAAAGAAATTCTGAAAGGAATCGATTTAGATATAAAAGCCGGCGAAGTACACGCTATCATGGGACCAAACGGCTCGGGAAAAAGTACGCTTTCATCGGTCATTGCCGGTCACGATGCTTTTGAAGTCACCGATGGTCAAGTTCTGTTTGAAGGAGAAGACATCGGCGAATTGGCTCCGGAGGAAAGAGCCCACAGAGGTATTTTTCTTTCTTTTCAATATCCCGTGGAAATTCCGGGTGTTTCGGTGACCAATTTCATCAAAACAGCCATCAATGAAATCAGAAAAGCCAAAGGTCAAGCGGATATGCCCGCCAATGAAATGTTGACACTCATCAAACGAAAGGCAGAACTCCTCGAAATAGATCGTAAATTTCTTTCTCGTTCGCTCAACGAAGGTTTTTCGGGCGGTGAAAAAAAACGCAACGAGATTTTCCAAATGGCCATGCTCGAACCGAAATTAGCCATATTGGATGAAACAGACTCAGGTTTAGACATCGATGCACTGCGTATTGTTGCCAACGGCGTGAATAAACTCAAAAATTCAGGAAACGCTGTTTTGGTGATAACGCATTACCAACGTTTGCTTGACTACATCGTCCCGGACTTTGTACACGTGCTGATAGATGGAAAAATTGTTAAGTCCGGCGAAAAAGAACTGGCTTATGAGCTGGAAGAAAAGGGATACGATTGGGTGAAGGCGGAAAACTAGCTAAATT
>PHDQ01000174.1 GCA_002841025.1 Bacteroidetes bacterium HGW-Bacteroidetes-13
ATTGATGCCGAAGGAAAATATTTGATTCCGGGCGTGATTGACGATCAAGTTCATTTTCGCGAACCCGGGCTCACACACAAAGCGACCATCGAATCGGAATCGCGAGCGGCAATAGCCGGTGGTATCACTTCGTTTATCGAAATGCCCAACACGATTCCGCAAACCACCACATTGAAACATCTGGATGAAAAATTCGGAATCGCTGCCAAATCTTCTTTCGCCAACTATTCCTTTATGTTTGGCGGGACCAATGAAAATTTGGAAGAAATAAAAAAATTAAAACCCAATCAGGCCGCGGCTATCAAACTTTTTTTGGGTTCTTCCACCGGAAACATGCTGGTTGACAATCCCAAAATATTGGAGCAGATATTTTCAAATGCCAACATGTTGATTGCCGTTCATTGCGAAGATGAGGCAACCATCCGCAACAACACCGAAAAATACATCAAACAATACGGAGAAAATATCCCGATAGCATGTCATCCGCTCATCAGAAGCGAAGAAGCTTGCTATCTTTCTTCATCCATGGCAATTGAATTGGCTAAAAAAACCGCTGCCCGACTACACGTTTTTCATCTGTCAACTGCCAAAGAAACCGAACTTTTCACCAACAAAATTCCGCTGGAAGAAAAGAAAATCACGGCAGAAGTTTGTATTCACCACCTGTGGTTTTCCGATGAAGATTACGCCGAAAAAGGGAGTTTGATAAAATGGAATCCAGCAATAAAAAAAACAACCGATCGGGAAGGTCTTTGGGAAGCACTTTTAGACAACCGCATCGACGTGATTGCGACAGATCACGCCCCACACACCTGGGATGAAAAACAACAAAAATACCTCAAATGTCCTTCGGGCGGCCCGTTGGTTCAACACGCTTTGCCAGCCATGTTTGAAATGCATCTTCGCGGCAAACTAACGGTTGAAAAACTGGTTGAAAAAATGTGCCACAATCCGGCAAAATTGTTTCAGATAGAAAAACGCGGATTTTTGAGACCCGGATACTATGCAGACATGGTCTTGGTTGACACGACTTCACCTTGGACAGTCAACAAAGACAATATACTGTATCAATGCGGTTGGTCGCCCTTTGAAGGTTCCAATTTTAAATCGAGAATAACGCATACATTTGTCAACGGCAAATTGATTTATAAAAATTTCAAATTCAATGAAATTAAAAATTCCATGCCATTAAGTTTTAATCGAAATTAAACACAACAAATGAAATACTTGGTTTTAATAGGGTTGATTTGTGCTGTGGTAGCCTGCCAAAGCATCGATGACATTAAAAAGCCAAAGAATCTGATTGACAAAGATAAAATGGCAGACATACTGTATGATATTGCAATGCTGAACGCAGGAAAATCATACAGCCCGGTGATGATGCAGGAAAGTGAGATAGACTACAACGAATATATCTTTAAAAAACACGGCATAGACAGCCTTCAGTTTGCAAAAAGCAATGCTTACTATACCGACAACCTCGATAAATACCTTGCCGTATTTACCCTTGTTGAAGACCGCATCAAAGCGGAAAAAAGAAAATGGTCTGATACGTTGGTTGTGGAAAAAAAGAGACGAGATTCGATTCAAGAGCTCGAAAGAAAAGCACGTGACACGGTCAATCGAGCTGAGCGGGTGGTCAAAAAAATCATGCCCAAAGAAAATAACTGATCTTTAAAGGGAAATAGACAATAGGCAAAATCTACAAAAGACTGTTCTATTTGCTTTTAGCGCACAAACCGCGGGTCGGTTTCCATCACACATCCACAATTTTTGCAAGTGCGCATTTCCTCCGATTCATAAAATGCTTTAAAATGTGGCAAAAAATCTTTTTCGATGTCATGGAGTTCAAAATAAACTTCGTGCATTTTGTGGTTGCACTGTTCGCAATACCAAAGCAGTCCGTCTGTAAATCCTTTTCCGGCGCGTTTTCGCTCTATCACCAACCCGATTGAGCCTTCACTTCGAACGGGCGAATGAGGCACTTTGGCAGGATGGAGGTACATATCTCCGGCATTCAAAATCATTTCTTTTTTCTCTCCATTTTCTTGAATGACAATCTTGATAGAGCCTTCCAATTGATAAAACAATTCCTCCGTTTGGTTGTAGTGATAATCTTTTCGCGCATTGGGTCCGGCGACAATCATCACGATGTAATCGCCCGATTCGGTGTATAGATTTTTGTTTCCGACCGGCGGTTTGAGCAATGCGCGGTTTTCTTCAATCCAACTGAATAAGTTAAATGGTTTTTGAATAGCCATGCGTTTTTTTTTTAAATTACCATTGCGCCAAAGATGCGTTAAAAATATCTTGGGTGAGTCGTTCAAATATTTGTTGCAAAGCCGTTTGCTTTATTGTACCGGTAAAAGCTTCATTGGCTCCAAAATCGAAGAAAAATGAAAAGCGTTTTTCAAAATCCGCATCGGGGTCTTTTGCATTCGTAAAACGAACATTGACAGCCATATTGAGCCTGTTTTGATTGGCTGTCAACTGAGAAGTTGCCGTCATCGGCGTGATGCGATAATCGATGATTTCACCTTCGTAAGTCAGGTCGCCGTTGGCGTTGACCAAATCCAAATTGGTTTGACTCAAAATCAAATCTTGCAAAGCCAACGTAAAATCACGATCCAATCCGGGCTCTATCAAAGGTGCATTGTTCTGAAAAAAATTGACTTGAAAAGTGGTCGCATCAATTTTTCCGGTTCCGGTGAAATTGTAGGATCCACAACCTGAAACAACCCACAAAATCAGAGAAACACAACTAATTTTTAATGTTTTCATATCTATTTTCTTTTCGAAAAAGCCTGACAGTTTTTCAATCCCGAAACATTGAGGCTGTGAGGTCTTATTTCAACTTATTTACAATTCCAACAGCTTAATTTTTCGATACAAAGTGCGTTCGGAAATACCGAGTTCTTTGGCAGCTAATTTACGCTTTCCATGGTTTCGCTCCAATGCTTTCTGAATGAGTTCCATTTCTTTTTCTTGCAAAGACAGGGTTTCTTCTTCTTCAATCTCCTCGGCAAAATCGTATTTGTCTGCTTTGTGATTTATTTGTTGAGGAATGGAAACCAAACCCGTATTTTCCGGAATACTGTCATCTGTTTCTTCTTCAATATCCTCTGTCTGCTCTTTTGAACCGTATATTTTGGTGATTAGATGCTTGTTTTCTTCTTTGACTTGTTGGGCATCATTTTCCATCAACTTCATGGTGAGTTTCTTCAAATCATTTAGATCGCTTTTCATGTCAAATAGCACCTTGTAAAGAATTTCTCGTTCGCTGGAAAAATCACTTTCTGCCTTTTTTCCATTCATCAAAGCGGGTAGTCTTCTTTCGGTGTCCGGCAGATATTCTCTCAGTTTTTCAACTGATATATTTCGATTGGTTTCTAAAATGGAAAGTTGCTCGGCGATGTTTCGCAATTGTCGAATGTTTCCGTTCCACCGTTGATTTTCCAACAAAGCGACTGCGCTTTCTTCCAATCGGATGGTTGGCATTTTGTATTTCTGCGCAAAATCTGCGGCAAATTTTCTAAACAAAAGATGGATGTCGTTTTTGCGTTCTCTGAGCGGTGGCAGCCAAATCTCTACGGTGCTGAGACGGTAAAACAAATCTTCGCGGAAACGTTCTCTTTCGATTGCTTCCTGCATATTGATGTTGGTAGCGGCCACAATTCGAACGTTGGTTTTTTGTACTTGTGAGGATCCAACCCGAATAAATTCACCGTTTTCGAGTACACGCAACAATCGAACTTGGGTAGTAAGTGGCAATTCGCCCACCTCATCCAAGAAAATAGTTCCGCCGTCAGCAACTTCAAAATAGCCACTGCGTGAAGACGTAGCGCCGGTAAATGCGCCTTTTTCATGACCAAAAAGTTCGCTGTCTATCGTTCCTTCCGGGATGGCTCCACAGTTGACCGCAATGTATTTTCCGTGCTTTCTGTGTGAAAGCTGATGGATGATTTTAGGAATACTTTCTTTCCCCACTCCACTCTCGCCGATCACCAAAACTGAAATGTCTGTCGGGGCAACCTGCATCGCTTTTTCGATGGCTCGATTGAGTTTCGGTTCGTCGCCGATGATGCCAAATCGCTGTTTGATAACTTGTATGCTTTCCATGATTTTAGGAAATATCTATTGTCCGATTAAATCAACTTTTCTTTCTATACTGCTTTTCCAATGAGGGTTGCGGATGTGCAACTTTCCACTTTTACCCTTACAAAATCTCCTTTTTGGTAGTTTTCTTTCGGAAAAACCACCACCGAATTTTGCGAGTTTCTTCCCATCCAATGTGCCGATGACTTTTTGGATTCTCCTTCTATCAAAACTTCGAATGTTTTGCCGACTTGTTGCTGACTCCGATACAAGCTGTGATTGCGTTGAAGTGCCACAATTTCCTGTAACCTTCTTTTCTTGACTGCTTCCGGCACATCGTCTTTCAATTTTTTGGCAGCCGGCGTTCCGGGTCTTTCGGAGTAGGCAAACATATATCCATAGTCGTATTTCACATATTCCATCAACTGCAAAGTGTCTTGATGATCTTGCTCTGTCTCGGTTGGGAAACCGGTAATCATATCATGTGAAATGGCGCAATCGGGAATAATCGTTTTGATTTGATCGATCATTTGCATGTATTCCTCACGCGTGTGTTGCCGATTCATTTCTGCCAGTATGCGATTGCTTCCTGACTGAACGGGTAAATGGATATAATTGCAGATGTTTTCATGATTTGCGATGGTTCGAATAACTTCCAAATCCATGTCTTGTGGGTTGGAAGTAGAAAACCGGATTCTCATTTTGGGTTGCGCTTCAGATACCATGCGCAATAAATCGGCAAATTTCACGGCTGTTGCTTGCTCAAAATCAGAAGCTTTGACGAAATCTTTTTTGAGTCCACCGCCATACCACAAATAAGAGTCCACATTTTGACCCAAGAGTGTGATTTCGCGATAGCCTTTATTCCACAAATCGTTGACTTCCTGAAGAATGCTTTGCGGGTCTCGACTTCTTTCCCGTCCCCGCGTAAACGGAACCACACAAAACGTACACATATTGTCGCATCCGCGTGTGATGGACACAAAAGCAGTCACGCCATTAGATTGGAGTCGGACCGGAGACACATCTCCATAAGTCTCGTCTTTGGAGAGTATTACATTGACGGCATTTCGCCCGTCGGCAACCTCTTGCAACAGGTTTGGAAGGTCTTTGTAGGCATCGGGACCAACCACCAAATCGACAATTTTTTCTTCTTCCAGAAATTTACTTTTCAGACGCTCGGCCATGCAGCCCAACACCCCG
>PHDQ01000175.1 GCA_002841025.1 Bacteroidetes bacterium HGW-Bacteroidetes-13
AAAGCATCGGTTTCAAAGGTTTGATGAACGGGCGGCGGTTGATGAATGCGGCCCGTGATGGGCTCAAAATTGTGTATTGAAAAGGCGTAGGGAAAATTATATCCGTCATAACCGATGACATCAAATGGATGGGTGGCATAGACCAAATCAAAAATCTCGTTTTGCTTTTTGGTTTTGATGAGGAATGAGCCTTTTTCGTCATGCGATTCCAATTCGGAAGGCTTGCGGATGTCACGTTCACAATATGGCGAATGTTCGAGCAACTGCCCGAACCAATTGCGATAGCGTTTGGGTGTATAAATAGGTCGGTGCGATTCGACAATAAACAAGCGGTTGTCTTCGGTATCAAATTCGATCTGGTAGATAATCCCTCTGGGAATCAGCAGGTAATCGCCGTACGAAAAAGTAAGATTGCCAAGCATGGTTCGGAGTTTCCCGCTGCCTCGATGGATAAAAATCAACTCGTCGCTGTCTGTGTTTTTGTAGAAATAATCTTTGGTGGCATGTTTAGGCGCAGCCAGCACGATGTTGCAATCCGAATTGGTCAAAATGATTTTTCTGCTTTGGAGAAAATCGTTTTCCGGAGACACTTCAAAACCCCTAAGCCGATAGGGTTGAATGTTGTTTGCTCGTGCGATTTTAGGCGCGACCGAATATTTTGATGCAATTTCTTTGAGCTGGGTCGGGCGGTGATGGTGGTACAGATTGCTGTACATACCCTCAAAACCAACCGTGCCGAAAAGTTCTTCGTAGTAGAGCGAACCATCCGGTTTTTTGAAGATGGTGTGTCTTTTGGGCGGGATGCTTCCAAGGCTGTGATAGAAAGGCATTTTTGAGTGTTTTTAAAAGTTGAATGAAACTCGTGCTTAATCAAAATGTATGATAAGACAGAAAGTGGTGTAATTTAAAGGACAATCAAATCAATTGATTTCAAGGCATAAAGAAACAGAATCAAACTCACTCCGGATTTCTCTTAATCAGGAACTGTAAGTGCATCAATAAGTTTTCCCAAAACAATTTCATATCTACAAATATCAAAAAAAGTTGAGATAAAACCTTGCAATTTAACAGAATTCAAAAAGAAGTTTGAGATAATGCGAAGTTTAAAACCAGAAACCAAGGTTAAAAAACCAGATCGAATTGCCGGTTTCGGGTGACCAGGTGTATTTTATTTCCACCGGCCCGACAAAGGTTTCGAGGCCATATCCCAAGGCATAACCGGTAAATTCAGGGGAATCTATCCAATTGTTGCTGTCAAAAAGTCCATCGGCGGTATTGGAGAAATTTCCCGAAAAACTCAAGTGGTTTTTATTTACAATTTCATAGTCAAAATTGAAGAGTGCTTTCACGTAACTGTCACCCGAAATTTCGAGATAATCATAGCCATAGAAGGGTGTGATGTTGTTGACAAAATGATTGCCATAGCCTCCCAACAAAAAATCTAAACCGCCTATTCCGGAACCGTCAATCCGGAATCCACCTTCGGTGCTGAGGGTCAAGGCAAGTTTGGGGAAAAGTTTAAAAGAAGTCATGATTTTTGCTTTGCCGATTGAGAAATTTTCAAAGACGTTATTGAAATCGGATGAGGAAAAATAATTGTGAAAATCGCCCTCAAAAAAAACACCTTTGGTCGGGAAATATTTATCGTCGAGTGAGTCAAATTTCAAGAAACTGTAAAAGCTGTAAAAATCACTGTCTTCAAAGAAAGTTCGGCTGTTGTTTAAGGCAAATGTTTCGGTTGAAATACGCAGTCTTTTATGCTCCAAACCTACACCGATAGAGAAGACCTGTTTGAAAAGTGTTTGAAAATAAATTTGATTGGTCAGGTCAGAATAATCAATATCTATTTTGTTGATATTTCCGGGATTGGTAATCTCGAAAGGTGGACGGTTTTGGATGATATCAAAGTCTAAAGATTGTGTAAACTGATTGTAGGCGGAATTTATCCCAAAGCTAAACCCAAATCCACGGTCAATATAATACTGCATTTTGTAGCGCACGTTGTCTCCTAAAATTAAGTCGAGAGACGCCACATCATTGTCGGTTATAAATCGCTTTTTGGTCACATTGATGAGTGCGCCACTTTTGTATAAATCGTCATAGTGAATCCCCAATCGCAAATACATATTATCCGGATTCTCTCGTAGGTTCATCTTCAAAATGTGTTTTCCGGCCGTGTCTATTTCCATTTTGTATTTGATACTTTTAAAACTGTTGGTGGCCGCAAGGTTGTTAAGTCCCTCGTTTAATTTTTTGTACGTAATGGTGTTTGGTGCCTTAAATTTTAATTTGCCGGAAACATATTGACGGGTGTAGTTTTTAATTCCCTCAATTTTTATTTTATCAATGTGCAAGGTGTCAGTCTCTTTTTGGATAGGTGTTTTCCTTAAATTGGCATTTTGTCTTCTTGCCAAATCGTCCAATTGATCTTGTTTGAGTTCGGCCGCAATGATCCCATTTTTAATGATGGCATCGCCTTGGCTGAAAGAAACCACGTTAAAAGCCTCAATGTCGGGTTTGATATAAATATCGGTTTTTTTGATTTTGTCTCTCATTGAATTTCCGGTCTGCATATTGGAAATTTGAAGCAAAATATCGGTTGCCGATCTTAATTCATCTTTATTAAGTAAGCGATCTTGCACATCAATTCCGATGATGACATCTGCGCCCATGGCTTTCACTTCTTCCAATGGGTAGTTGTTCACAACACCGCCGTCTATCAGCAATCTGTCACCAATTTGTACCGGTTCAAAGAGCGAAGGGAAAGCACCGCTTGCAGCAATCGCTTCAGGCAGATAACCGTGGTCGAGCATGACTTGTTCGCCAGTTTCGATATCGGTCGCTACACAAAAAAACGGAATGGGCAATTTGTTGAAATCGTCTATATCTCGCACGTGATTCGTAAGCCTGAAAAGCAAGTTGTAAATATTTTGTCCTTTTGAGATGGCTGAAGGAAATGAGATTTTAAATTTTTTAAACGGCAGCGTCAACACATAGCGTTCTGCATCTTCTTTCTCGTAAAAAGTTTTGGCACTTCGCGGTATTCCATCTTGGATTAAAGCCCCAAAATCGATGGCTTTAAAGATAGAATCCAGTTGATTGGCCGTGTAACCTGAGGCATAAAGTGCACCGACAATCGCGCCCATGCTTGTCCCACCGATATAATCAATGCGGATGCCGGCATCTTCGATAACTTTCAACGCGCCGATGTGCGCAAAGCCCTTTGCGCCACCACCGCTAAGCACCAAACCGACTTTGATGTCTTTTTTGAGGCTGTCTTTCCGGATGCTGTCATTTTGACCGTGAACAATAAGCCCGGAGCATAGCATCAATCCAAAAAATAGGTCAGTTAATCGGATTTTGTAGAAAGTATTCATAGACTAAATTGGCTTTTGAGGAGCCTAATATTTTTGTTAAATCTTCTTTTGAGGCAGTTGAAATTCGCTTGACCGATTTAAAACTATTTAATAATTGCAGTTGCGACTGCTCTCCAATGCCTTTTATCTGTTCCAATCCGCTGTGAAGTGCCGCCGCGCTTCGCTTGTTTCGATGAAAGGTAATTCCGAATCTATGAGCCTCATTTCTAAGTTGTTGTATAACTTTTAAGCTCTCTGACTTTTTGTCCAAATACAATGGAATGGAGTCATCCGGAAAGTAAATTTCTTCCAACCTTTTTGCGATACCAATAATACTAATTTTTCCGCGCAATTCTAACTTTTCCAAGCTTTTTAACGCGGCGGATAATTGACCTTTGCCACCATCGATGACAATCAGTTGCGGGAGCGATTGATTTTCTTCCAACATCCTTTTGTATCGTCGGTAAACAACCTCTTCCATCGAAGCAAAATCGTCCGGACCTTCCACCGTTTTGATGTTGAAATGGCGGTAGTCTTTTTTGCACGGTTTCCCGTTCCTGAATACCACGCAAGCCGCCACCGGATTGGTGCCTTGAATGTTTGAATTGTCAAAACATTCGATATGAACCGGCTCTAAAGACAGGCGTAAATCCTTTTTCATCTGTGCCATCAGCCGCTTTTCGTGCCTTTCCGGGTCGGTTATTTTGATTTGTTTCAATTTGTCGAGACGGAAATATACCGCATTGCGATGCGAAAGTTCCAAGATTCTTTTTTTGTCGCCGATTTTCGGGATGTTGATGTTGATATTTTCACCCAAATCGACCGGAAATGGAAGATAGATTTCCCGGTTTTTTGAAGCAAACCGTTGCCGTAGCTCTATGATGCCCAATTGCAACAATTCCTCTTCCGATTCGTCTAATTTCTTCTTCAGTTCGAGCGTATGCGAACGCACTATCGAACCGTGCGCGATTTGCAAATAGTTGACATAAGCCGCCGTTTCATCCGATAAAATACTGAATACATCGACATCATTGATGCTTGGATTGACCACCGTTGATTTGGCTTGATAATTTTCTAAAACCGCTATTTTTTCTTTGATAAATTGCGCTTTTTCAAAAGCCATTTCAGCCGCATAATCGCGCATTTCTCTTTTAAAATTTGCAATGGAAAGTTTGAAATTGCCTTTCAGGATTTCCCGAACTGCATCCACTTTTATCCGGTAATCTTCCGCCGATTCTCTCCCTTCGCAAGCACCTTTACAGTTGCCCAAATGGTATTCGAGACAGACTTTAAATTTTTCATTTTTAATATTTTTTTCACTCAGGTCGAAGGTACAAGTCCGCAACGGATACAACGACTTGATAAGGTCTAACAAGGTGTGTATGGTTTTGAAATTGGTGTAAGGGCCAAAGTACTCCGAGCCGTCCTGAATCATTCTCCGCGTGGCGAAAATTCGGGGGAAAGATTCTTTTTTGATGCAAATCCACGGATAGGTTTTGTCGTCTTTCAGCAAGACATTGTAGCGCGGTTGAAGTTCTTTGATGAGGTTGTTTTCCAGTAACAAGGCATCGGTTTCGGAGCCGACCACGATGTGCCGAATCGACGCGATTTTTTTGACCAACACCCGTGTTTTCCCGCTTTGTTGGTCTTTGTTGAAATAGGAAGAAACCCGTTTTCGCAGGTTTTTTGCCTTGCCGACATACAAGATTTTGCCCTCTTTGTCGAAATATTGATACACCCCGGGAAGTTCGGGCAGGGTTTGAATTTGGATGGAGAGGACTGTTTCCGGCATCCAACAAAATTAGGACTTTTTGATGTGAACG
>PHDQ01000176.1 GCA_002841025.1 Bacteroidetes bacterium HGW-Bacteroidetes-13
AAAAATTTAACCAATAAATCAATTTTAATTTTAAACACCCATCCGCCTATGAATCGAGTTCAAATCAAAAACAACAACAAAATCAAATCAATTAAAAATTTAAAAACGTAAAAATTATGTCAAAAATCAAACTGTTGCTTATTGCAATTTCGCTTTCGATTTGCAATTTTGCGGTAGCCCAAACGAAATTCGTTAAGGGAACTGTGAAAGATGATACGGGAGCTCCCGTGCCCGGTGTTACCATATTGGTAGCGGGAACTACAAAAGGTACTTCAACCGACTTCGACGGTAACTATACCATCGAGGCATCGGCTACCGATCGTTTAACCTTTTCTTTTGTGGGTTTAGCTTCTCAAACCATCACGGTAGGGAACCAATCGACAATAGACGTTACCTTGCTTCCATCGGCCGAAGCACTTGCTGAGGTTGTTGTAACCGGTTATTCTACCCAGTCAACGCGAGATATCACCGGTTCGGTATCGGTTATCAAAAGTGAAGACTTGCTTTCCACTTCCCCCAATACCCTTGAGCAAGCCCTGCAAGGCCAAGCTTCGGGTGTTGTGGTCAACGTAGAAGGTGGTCCGGGTGGAAATGCTTCGATACGTATTCGTGGTTTTGGAACTGTAAACGGAAACGACCCTTTGTTTATCATCGACGGCACACCAACCGGATTAGGCCTAAACGCCATCAACCCGAATGACATCGAATCTATCCAGATATTAAAAGATGCCTCATCCGCAGCTATTTATGGAAACAGAGCAGCCAACGGTGTTGTGTTGATAACAACCAAAGGAGGGAAAAAGAATCAAAAAGTCACTTTCAATGGCAACGCGCATGTCAGTGTTGATTATGTGCCCAGCACCCGTTTCCCTGAGTTGGCAAACCCTACGCAATTGGCAAACGCTGTTTGGCAGGCATCCATCAACGATACGGGTACAACACCAAGCCACCCACAATTTGGCAATGGCCCGACACCTGTACTTCCGGTCTATTTGAATCCGATAGGAGCGTCTTCCGGCGTTGACGAAAGCCAATACGATTTCTTGACCAACCGAATTACCAGAGCCAATCAGGCAGGTACCAATTTCTTTGATGAATTTTTCAACACCCAAACCAGCAGAAGTTACAACATCGATGCCAGTGGCGGTAGCGAAAATGCAAGCTTCTTCATGTCGTTAAGCGCGTTGGAACAAAACGGGGTGGCAAAATTTACGGACTTTGAGCGTTATACCATCCGTACCAATTCCAATTTCAACATCACAGATAAAATCAGAATGGGTGAAAACCTAACGGTTTCTTATTCAGACAGAATTGGAGCTGTAGATACTCAAAATCCAGAAGGAGCAATCGCTGCACTTTTAAGAATAAATCCAATCATTCCTGTCTATGATGTCGGCGGAAATTTTGCCGGATCAGGCGTTGGTGGTGGTATAGGAAATAGCCGTAACCCGATTGCGGTTGCTTTTCGAAACAAAGACAATCACGACTTGACTTTTCGCGCATTTGGTAATGCGTTTTTGGAAATTGAACCCATCAAAAATTTAAAATTAAGAACCAACATTGGTATTGACTTAAATTCATTCAATTCCTCCAATTTCACGCCATTTGGCCCGGAAGGTGAAACTGCTGTGGTTAATAGTTTGACCGAATTTAATTTATTTGAACGCGTATTTACTTGGTACAACACGGCAAGCTACAAATACGTATTGAATGAAAAACACGTGTTTGAAGGCTTGGTTGGTACAGAGTTTAACAAAAGGAATGTTCGTTTCTTTAGCGCAACAAGAAACGGTTTCTTGTTTAATGAACCCCTCAACACCCGTGTGTTAGACATAGGGACTACCAACATCAACAACTCGGGTAACGCCATTAAAACAGCCTACTATTCCGTGTTCGGAAAATTAGACTATAAGTATGATGACAAATACTTAGTTTCCGGCACTTTGCGTTATGACTCTTCTTCAAAATTTTCCTCTAACAACCGCTCTGACACCTTTGCAGCTTTCAGTTTAGGTTGGAGAATCTCCAACGAAGAATTTTTAAAAGACAACAAAATCATTACTGACTTAATGCTTAAGGGCGGATGGGGAGAACTTGGAAATGATGGTAACATTTCAGCCAGAGCCATCTCTGATATATTTAGTCCAAATCTTGATTTCAACTCTTTTCCAACTGGACCAAAGGGTCTTCAGCCAGGCAATGGACTTACATCCCGTGGAAATCCAGACTTAAAATGGGAAACTACCACCACAGTCAATTTTGGATTTTCAGCTACTTTGTTAGAGCACTTCACTTTGGACGTTGAATACTATGATTCACGTACCAATGATGTATTGTTAGCAGTCCCCGGAGACCCAACCATACTTGGCAACGTGAACACCATCACCAAAAATTTCGGTAAATTATCCAATGAAGGTTTTGATATCTCCGCAGGCTATTCCAACCAAACTGCTGGTGGTTTTAAGTACAGCGTGAATGCCAACTTATCTCACTACGACAACACGGTTGACTTTTTGGATCCAGACAATGCAGCAAGTTTTATCGATGGTGTACAGTTTAGAACACATCAACCGAACCGTACGCAAGCTGGACATCCGTTGGCATCATTCTTTGGTAAAAAATTCACCGGAATCGGAGCTGATGGTAGAATGCAATTTGCAGACACAAATGGAGACGGCGTTTCAAACAACGACGACCAAACCTTTATCGGCAATCCACATCCTAATTTCACCTTTGGTTTGAATTTTAGTGCAAACTATAAAAACTTTGATTTCTCCATGCTTTGGCAGGGTTCCGTCGGCAATGACATTTATAATTTCAATAAATTCTTTACTGACTTCAATACCTTTCCGGGTGGAAAAAGTGTGAAATTTGTCAACCAAGACGGATTGCCAAATCTGACAAACAACGTTGACATTATAAATCTCGAATCTTTTCAGTCCGACTTTTTTATTGAAGACGGCTCGTATGCAAGGATGAAAAACATCCAAGTGGGTTATACTTTGCCTAAAAACATAACCGATAAATTGGGTATCAACCTGCAAGCAGTTCGCTTTTACGGTCAAGGCATCAACTTGATAACCATTGCCGGATACAGCGGATTGGATCCAGAGATCAGTTTGACAGACTTTAGTGGTGCTTTGGGCTCTAACTTAACCTTGGGTGTCGATTCAGGTGCTTATCCCATCACGCGCTCGTTGGTATTTGGTGTAGATATTTCATTTTAAAAACAACAACTATGAAAAAATTAAGTAAATATTTTTTAATCTCCTCTATTTTAATTCTTTCGGGCTGTTCGCAAGAAGTGGATATTCCGATTGAAGGAGCGGTAGCAAGCAGTAGTGTACCGTCTAACGCTGCATTTATTGAAACTTTAGTGGTTTCAGCCTATGCTATATTAGATGGAAACCTGAACAACACCAATCCTTGGTTTCAAGCCGCATCCAACTGGATATATGGTGAAGTAGCTGCCGATGCTGCGTATAAAGGCAGCGATCCGGGTGACCAACAAGAAATTGCAGCACTCCAAAGATGGACATCACAGACTACCGGTGAGAGTTTTGACAGGAAATGGCGTGCGGTATTTGAAGGTATAAGAAGATGTAATGTTGCCATATTAGCCGTCAACAAGGGTTTGGAAACAGGAGCGATAACAGCAGGTCAAGGAGATGCGTTTCTTGCTGAATTAAGATTCCTTAGAGCTCATTATCATTTTGAAGCCAAAAAAATATGGGGAAATGTTCCGTTTATCGATGAAAACACTACTGCGAGTGTAACCAATATGGGCGTTGATGCATGGACTCCAATCGAAGCCGATTTTCAATTTGCCATTGATAATTTGGGAGAAACAGCAGTACGTTTTGGTGGGGCTACCTCTTGGGCTGCAAAAGCTTATTTGGCTAAAGCATTGATCTATCAAGCCAAGTTTACACAGGCAAAACCGCTGTTAGATGATGTCATTAACTTTGGACCATTTTCGCTTACTACCAATTTTCACGACAATTTTGATGTGACAACAAATAGAAATTCAGAAACAGTCTTTGCGGTGCAATACAGCGTTAACGACTCCAGTAACGGAAGTAGTAATGGCAACTGGGGAGATGTGTTGAATTTTCCGCACAATAGTCCCGTCGGTGGTGGATGTTGCGGTTTCTTTTTGCCCTCACAAAACTTAGTGAATGCCTTTAAAACAGATGCCAACGGGCTTCCTTTGTTTGACACATTCAATGATGCTCCTATTGTTACGTCTGACAAAGCACTTCCAGCTGCTTCACCATTTACGCCATATCAAGGAAACTTAGACCCACGCTTAGATTGGACGGTTGGTCGCAGGGGCATACCTTTCCATGATTGGGGCGATTTTCCCGGTAGTCCATGGATTCGGGATCCTTCAACCGGTGCTTATGTCGATAAGAAAATCGTACATTTCAAATCTCAGCAAGATGCATTTGCAGCAGGAAACTCTTGGACTTCCAGTGTGAGCACCATGCAAACCAACATCATCCGTTATGCAGAAGTGTTGCTGTGGAGAGCGGAAATAGCCGCAAACGAAAGCGATTTATCGACTGCATTGGAGATGGTTAATCGCGTTAGAGCACGCTCTGCTAATCCTGCAACCTTTGTCAAAAGATCTGATGGTACCGATGCAGCAAACTATGTCATCAATACCTATCCTTCTTTCCCCGATCAAACTTTTGCTAAAAAAGCAGTCTATTTTGAGCAAAGATTGGAAATGGCATTAGAAGGTCATCGTTTCTTTGAGTTGGTTCGCCAAGGAAGGGCCGCTCAGGTTTTAAATGATTATATGCGCGTTGAGCAAACCCGTCAACCGGAGTTGGCAGGCGCCACTTTCCAGCCTTTTGCCGAACGGTTTCCCATTCCTCAAAACGCCATCGATTTGAGTCAAGGGGTGCTTCAACAAAACCCAGGTTACTAATTTTCATTTGATTTTAAAGAGCAGCCCTAAAAAGCTGCTCTTTTTTTATTTTTGACAATCCTTTTAGCCACCCAAATTTGAACCTGAATAGATTTTTGAATCAAAAATCTACTTACACACTATATCGAAATTTATTTTCGCAAACCTTTACAACCACCTATCATGAAATATCTAATCATAATTTTCCTTTTATTGGGAAGTATTGTCTATTCGCAAAGTCTTCCCACGCGTTGG
>PHDQ01000177.1 GCA_002841025.1 Bacteroidetes bacterium HGW-Bacteroidetes-13
TTTATTGAAAAATGCGACCGCTTTTTTTAATAAAACGTATCGAGAACGCTACAATAACAAGCTTCTCGATACCTGCCTGTGGCAGACAGGCAATTTTTAATAGTAAAGCGGTCGCCTTACTATTAAAAACCACGCGAAGTGACGGTTAAATCGGAATTCATTTGAATAGCTGAATAGTTACAACTTTTGTTTTACAATCGATACAGTTTTCTGATTTTATCTACGATGGTTTGTGCCAGTTTTTGATGCGATTCTACCGTCCAGCCGGCAACGTGCGGTGTGAGCAACACATTTTTTGCTTGCACCAAATATTGAAGTGGTTCGGGAAGTTCTTTGTCGGTAAACAGATTTTCAAAAGATGACTTTTCATATTCAAGCACATCCAAAGCGGCACCGCGAATTTTTCCGTTTTGCAAAGCCGCAACCAAATCTGACGTGACGACGCTTTTCCCGCGGGCGGTATTGATAAACCAAAACGGATTTTCAAAAGATGAAATCCATTTTTTATCGACCATATACTGCGTTTCAGGCGTTTGCGGGACGTGAAGACTCACCACCGTTGCCTTGGCTTGTAGCACTTCTAACGCAACTTGCCGGGCATTTTCATCGCCCACATTCGGCAGGATGTCGTGGCACAAAACCTTCACATCGAAGCCGCGAAGTTTTTTTGCAAAAGCCTTGCCTGTGTTGCCGTATCCGATGATACCCACGGTTTGTCCGTCGAGTTCGACCCCGCGATTTTCTTCTCGCAGCCATTTTCCGGCGCGGATTTCACGGTCTGCCGTATGCATCTTGTTGAGCAGCGCGAGCAACATACCCAATGCGTGTTCACCCACTGCGTTGCGGTTTCCTTCAGCTGCCGCGATGAGTTGAATGTTTCTTTCTTTGGCTGCGTCCATGTCAATATTTTCCAATCCCGCTCCAACCCGCCCGATAAATTTCAGGTTTTTAGCTGCTTCGATAAATGTACGATCTATCGGAAATCGACTGCGAATGATGATACCATCGTAGTCGGTTATGATTTTTTCGATTTGCTGTTTGGTACTTTCGTAGTCTTCGCGGTTTTCAAAACCTAAAGACGCGAGCTGTTCTAGCAGCAAAGGATGATTGGTATCGAGATGCAGTATTTTCATGGGTGGAGAAATGATAAACAAATATAATCAAATTAAGCCCTCACAGGCCTGAGAGACCTGTGAGGTTCAAGTTTAAAAAATCTTGTGTAGCAACAAATCCACATCTATCAGAAGTATGCTGAACACACCTGAAACGATGGTTGTTTTCAACAGATAGTGCAGCAGCACATAGTGTATTTTCGATTTTGATTTCCACAAAAAAACCAGCAAAAACAAGAGTATTGCCACACAGCCATAGTAATACAAATACATATATCCGATTGGAAATCGGTTGACGAGAATGAGGATAATAACAATCGTAAGTGCGGACAAAATACTGATGGCAATTTTAGAAATCTGTTCGCCATAAACCACCGGTATCGTTCGATAGTTTTTCACTAAATCGCCTTTGAGATTTTCGAGGTCTTTGGTGAATTCGCGCATCAACAGAAACAAAAAAAGCACAGTCGCATGGGCAAAAATAACCTCCTGAAAATTTTCATAATAGATAAAAACGGCAAAGAAAGGTGTGATGGTCAACAAGGCAGAAAAGAGGTTTCCCACCAAGGTAAGTTTTTTCAATCGAACGGAATAAATCCAGATTCCAAAGATGTAAACACCAAAAAAAACAGCAGCTCGAAAGGATACAAAAACGGCTGCAAAAACGGCTGCAAAATTGAGTGAAAAATAAGCGAACAGCCGACTTCGCTGACTGATGAGTCTTTCCAAAGCCGTGCGATTCGGGCGGTTGATGAGGTCTTTTTCGGCATCGTAAAAACTATTGATGATGTAGCCTGAGGCGATGCAGAGTGAAGATGCAACTACCAAAAGAAAAAAATGAGGGTCAAACAGCACTTCGCGGACGGAAGAGTCGGGTGAAAAAATATAAATCGCAGCCAAGTATTGTGCCAAGGCCAAAACCATGACATTGTAACCCCTGACGACCGCGAACAAACCGAAGAGTTTCAGGAGTAACAGTTTGTTTTTTCGAGAAAGCATGATGGTTTAGAAGTTGTAAACTACCTCCAACTGATAGTTTTTGAGCACTTGTTTTGCATGTTCCAAGTCTTCTGTAAAACCCAAAATATAACCACCGCCACCCGACCCACAGAGTTTGAGATAGTAGGCATTGGTCTCGATTCCTTGTTTCCAAAGTTGGTGAAACTGGTTGGGAATCATGGGTTTGAAGTTGTCCAACACAACTTTTGACAATTTTTTAATGTTGCCAAAGAGCGATTTGACATCGGCTTTGAGAAAATCATCTACGCAAACATTGGTGTAGTGAACAAATTCTTTTTGAAGCATGTTGTTGAAAGCTTCTTCCTTGCTGTTTTCCATAAAAATCTGTACCATCGGAGCCGTTTCACCCACGATACCTGAATCCAACAAAAACACGGCACCTTTGCCTTCTTTCATTTGTGAAGGAATGCCGGTAGGCTCAATGTTGTCTTTGGAATTGATGAGTATAGGCAGGCTTAAATAACTGTTGAGTGGATCAAGACCCGAACTTTTGCCATGGAAAAAAGATTCCATCTCAGCGAAAATTCGTTTCAAGCAAAGTAATTTTTCGCGGGTGAGATTTTCTAAAACGGTGATTTTATCAAAAGCGTATCGATCGTAAATCGCGGCTACCAAAGCACCCGAACTTCCAACACCATATCCTTGTGGAATGCTGGAATCGAAATACATACCTTCGTCCAAATCTTTTCGTAAAGTAACTAAATTGAATCGAATTAAATCAGGCTGAGTTGCTTGCAGATTTACTAAATAGTTGTAAAATTTCAGCAAACCTTCGGAAGACTTTTTGGCCACTTCCGATTGGTTTTTGCTCTTTTTTAAAGCGCCTTTGTAAAAATTATAAGGAATGGACAGACCTTTAGAATCTTTGATGATACCATACTCACCAAAAAGCAAAATTTTCGAGTAAAACAAAGGGCCTTTCATACTTTAATATTTATAGGTCAGCCAAAAATAACAATTTCATTCTTAATAAAATGCAAAATTATAACAATTTTGCACCGCTTCCTACCTCATCATCGATAAAGGCGTTGTTTTTACAAAAAATTAGCAATTCACTTTGGATAAAATCCAAGACCGTTTTTTTGTTTGCCTTCGGATAAAGCAGATGAACATTGGCGCCGGCATCGAGCGTGAAACAAAGCGGGACGGCAGTTTCTTTTCTGAAAGCCCACACTTTTTCAATCACCCGGAGTGTTTCAGGTTTCATCAAAATAAAATAGGGTTGCGATGTCATCATCATCGCATGTAAGGTCAGGGCTTCGCTTTCGGTTATCTTGATAAATTGATCTAAATCGCCGATTTCTAAAGCGATAAGAAGTTTGGAAAGCTGATCGTGTGCCTGCGCAAAACGATTTTGGGCAAACGGATGGCCGTGCATTAATTGATGGCCTTGTGAACTTGAAACGGATTTTTCACCGATGTCAATTAGTAGGATGGTATCTTGATAATCTGAAAAGACGGGATGAATTTCTAAGGCGGGTTTGACACCAAACAAGTCTGAACTCTCTTTGACCTGCGCATGTTTTCCCCAAACAACGAGCGGCCCTTCGATGCTTCGACAAGCACTTCCCGAGCCCAAACGCGCTAAAAAAGAAGCTTTTTGATTCAAAAAAGATTCGGATAATTCGGGGTTGAGCTTTTTTTCCAATTGTATCAAGCCAAAAGCCAAAGCACCCATGCTGCTTGCCGAAGAAGCTATGCCCGAACTGTGCGGGAAGGTGTTGTGGGTGTGAATCTCGAAATGATAGTGTTTGACAAACGGCACATAGGTTTCGACCAATTCGAAAAACTTTCGGATTTTCGGTTTAAAAGCTTCGTTGAATTTGCCTTCAAAAATCAAATCGAAAGAAACTTCGGGCGAAGCGTTTTCAAGATATTTGTAATAAAGCGCAGTAACTGTTTTGGAATGGTTGAGTGTAAAACTCACAGACGGATTGGCGGGAATTTGCACAGCGGTTTTCCCCCAATATTTTACCAACGCGATGTTGCTCGGGGCTTCACAGTTGATGACACCCGAGCCGTCGTTTGTTGGATAATCGGCAGCCATAAAATCTTGAGATTGCTTCATGCGACAAGGTTTCGGGCAAAGATAGGGGTTTGTAGAATAAATTAATCGACGATTAAAAATGAATTTAGCAGTGACTTAAACCCGATCGTGCAATCCCTGTGACTTTTAACACAATCCGCGCCAACAATCAACTTCAAAACAAACCTAACAAAATATTTTCCAACACTGCATAATTACAAACGGAATCAAAATAACACGCTTTTGGTAGAGACTTTCTGTTGTGAGGGCATATCCACACCATCAGGTTCATGTTTTTAGGCTAAACTCCGAAGCATCTTATTTCTTTAGTCATGTTTAAAAAAATTCTAACTCCCTTAATCATTCAACTTCAACACCGCCATAAAAGCTTCTTGCGGTATCTCGACATTGCCGACTTGGCGCATGCGTTTTTTCCCCTTTTTCTGTTTTTCGAGTAGTTTTCTTTTACGCGAAATATCACCACCGTAACATTTGGCCGTCACGTCTTTTCGCAGGGCTTTTACGGTTTCGCGGGAAATGATTTTCGCACCGATGGCTGCTTGTATCGGAATATCAAATTGCTGACGCGGAATGAGTTCGCGGAGCTTTTCGCACATTTTTTTTCCGATGATGTGTGCGTTGTCAACGTGCAATAAAGAAGAAAGCGCATCAACAGGTTGGGCATTGAGTAGGATGTCAACTTTGACCAATTTGGATGCCCGCAGGCCTATCGGCGAATAATCGAAAGAGGCGTAACCTTTGGAAATGGTTTTCAGGCGGTCGTAAAAATCAAAGACAATTTCTGACAGCGGCATGTCAAAAGAAAGTTCTACACGTTCGGGTGTCAAATAGGTTTGATTGGTAATAACACCCCTTTTCTCGATACAAAGCGACATGACATTGCCAACAAAATCCGATTTGGTGATGATGGTG
>PHDQ01000178.1 GCA_002841025.1 Bacteroidetes bacterium HGW-Bacteroidetes-13
ACCTTCAACCTTCAATCTTCTCCTGCCAATAACTCCTTCGCATGCGCCATCGCCGAATCGGACATGGATTTTCCACCCAGCATTTCCGCTAATTCTTTCACGCGGCTGGGCTTGTCTAAAAAGGTCAATTGGGTGCGCGTCGTGTCAGCCAGTGTTTCTTTATACACTTTAAAATGGTGTTCACCTTTGGCAGCTATTTGCGGCAGATGGGTGATGGCAATCACCTGTAAAGATTGGCTCAACTTGTCGAGTACGCTTGCCATTTGTTTGGCTACTTCGCCCGAAATACCGCTATCTATCTCATCAAAAATGATGGTCGGCAGACTGATGTGCCGAGCCAATACCGCTTTTACGGCGAGCATCACACGGGACAATTCACCACCCGAAGCAATTTTTTTAAGCGGTCCGAACGGAATTCCTTTGTTGGCCGAAAACAATATTTCGATTTGGTCTTTTCCAAATTTATCAAAGTCGTCTTTGTTGCTGAGATTAATCTGAAATCGAGCATAAGGCATGCCCAATTGCAACACGATTTCTTGCAGCTGTTGTTGCAGGTTTTCCAAAACTTGCGTGCGATTTTCGTGCAGTAAATCTGCCAGTGAAGTTGCCTGATTGGTCAGATTCTCAACTTCTTGTTTTTTATTTTTAATGAGCGTAGAAAGGTTTTCGGTTTTCAAAACTTTTTCTTCCAGTGCTTCTCTCACAGCAATGAGATCTTCTTCGGTGTCGGCTTGGTGTTTTTTCTGAAGTTGGTAAAGTGTTTGCAGTTTTTGATCGATGAGCAACAGTTGTTCCGGGTCTGATTCGGTTTTTTCTGCTAATAAAAGCAAGGTCGTCGAAAGATCGACCAGCTCGATGCGAACAGATTCAATCCGATCGAATGCTGTTTGTAACTCGTTTGAAAGTGAGGTTATCTTTCCCAATGCGTTTTTGATTTGGGTGAGTTGGTGCAAAACGCCAATTTCTTCGTGATCCAGATGTGCGAGTGATTCGGACAATTGTTGCTGAATGTTTTCCACATTCGACAGTTGCAAACTTTGTTCTTCCCAAGCCTGTTGATTCCCGATTTTGATGTCGGATTTCAGCAATTCGTCCAACAAATAACGGTTGTATTCTGCTTGTTTTTCGGCTTCTTTTTGTTCTTCGATTAGTTTGTGGTGTTCAGCTTTTGCTTGGTTGAGGTTTTTGAGTACCGATCGAAAATCAGACAAAGCGTTTTGGTTGTTTGCCAAAGCATCCACCAATTGAAACTGAAAAATGGTATCGGCAATTTGAAGGGTTTGGTGTTGCGAATGAATGTCGATTAGTTTTTCGCCTAAAGAAGTTAAGTTTTGCAGCGAGACAGGTGTGTCATTGACAAAAGCTCTCGATTTTCCGGAAGGCAAAATTTCTCTTCGGACCAAAGTGAGGTCTTCATAATCAAATTCCAATTGTCCGAAAAGTGCTTGCAAATGGTATTTTTGAATGGCAAATTCGCCTTCTATCACACATTTTTCTTCTTTGTTTTTCAAACTTCCCAAGTCGGCTCTGTTGCCCAAAAGCAAACCCAAAGCATCGAGTAAGATGGATTTTCCGGCACCGGTTTCCCCGGTAATGATAGACAATCCTCGCCCGAAATTGACGTGAAGGTCTTCGACCAATGCGAAATTTTTGATGGAAAAAGCAGTTAACAAAATCTAATTTTTTTGAATGTTAAAGATAGGATTCTTCCACAAAATAACCACAAAAATGAAAATCGAAATAATTAGTTTTGGATATTCGCCCACTTCGAAGCATAGGCGGGAGCCAACTTGTTGAGTGTATTGATGGTGCTGACTAAGTCAATCGGCGGACCTTCAGAGAAAACACTGTTTAATTCGTCTGCTTTGGCATCAAAAAACACGCGAAGCAAGAGCGAATTGGGGCGACTGTTGTTCATGTCTTCCAAAAAAGTAAGGCTTTTGGCGATGTTTTCTTTGGCTTTTCGTGGATTATCGGTCAATAAATCGAGGCCGTTTCGGTGGTATTCATACAATGCTTTTCTGTAGCCGGCAAAAGTATTGGTCAGTAAATCTTGGTTTAACCGAAACCGAGATGCATTGCCGTCTGAACTGTCCCAACCCTTAAATCCATTGCCTTGTGCGAGGTTCATTACTTTTTGTGCTTCCTGAAAGAACGCGGTGCCACCCTCTGGTGAAAAGGTGTCGGCATCCAAACCCAACACGGTGTAAACATAAAAACTAAGTACCGAAAGCAGATTGGAATTGAAGGTATATGGATTGTAGGTCAAGTCCTGGTATTCGACATAGACAAACCTAAATTGTTCGTCTTTGAAATTGAAAACAGGCGCATTGTAGGTTGAATTGTATATCGGTCTGGAGGATTGAATTTGAATTTCGGCCAAAAATTCCTGACCCGAAAATTCTTTCACCCGAATAAAAACGGAACAGTCCAATTTTTCGTTGGGTGCAACCGTTTTGTTTGTCCACTTGGTTTTGTTGATGAAATCGGAAACACCACTTTTTAAGGTATTGAAAACCTGTTTGTTGGATTGTTTAACTTGGTCGGCATTGATTTCGACATAGCAATTGACTTCCTGTCCGAAAGTTGAAACAGAAATACAACACAACAAGAAAAACAGCAGTCGGTTAGTTTGTTTTTTGTAAAATGAACTGAAAGATGTCATGGGCAACCTCGGCTTTAGATTTCAATTCGAAAGGTAATACATTTAACGCTTTGTCTATCAAAGTTATTTTATTGGTAGGCGTTCCGAAACCGGCACCTTTGTCGTTGAGTGAGTTTAATACAATCATATCCAAATTTTTGCGCTGCAATTTTCCTTTGGCATTTTCGAGTTCGTCGCAGGTTTCGAGCGCAAAACCGACCAAAAATTGTTTGGTTTTTATCTTGCCGAGCGATGCCAAAATATCGGGTGTCGGTATCAATTCAATCGTAATGTGATCTGATTTCTTTTTGATTTTTTGGCAGGCAATGGTTTGCGGTTTGTAGTCTGAAACGGCGGCGGAAAGTATGGCAATATCAGCATCCGGGAAATATTGATGTGCCGCAGCATACATTTGGTCGGCAGTAACAACCGGAATTACTTTTATTTTTGAATGAGAAATTGAAAGTTGCGTCGGTCCGGTAATCAAAAAAACTTCAGCACCCAATTCGGCGGCTTTTTTGGCGATTTCAAAACCCATTTTTCCGGTAGAATGATTTCCGATAAAGCGAACGGGATCGATGGCTTCGTAGGTTGGGCCTGCGGTGATGAGTACTTTTTTGTTGCGAAGGGGTAAAGTTGATTCCAAATGATTTTCTATAAATTTGATGATGTCTTCGGGTTCGGCCATTCTTCCTTGTCCGGTCAATCCGCTGGCCAATTCGCCATGGGTAGCCGGAATGATGAGGTTACCGAATGATTCGAGTTTGTCTAAAGAGTTTTTGGTTGACGGGTGTTTGTACATGTCTAAATCCATGGCGGGGGCAAAATACACGAGGCATTTTGCCGATAGATAAACGGCTAACAAGAGATTGTCGCAAGCACCTTCAGAAGCTTTGGATAGCGTGTTGGCGGTGGCAGGAGCGATGAGCATCAAGTCAGCCCAAAGTGCGAGTTCGACGTGGTTGTTCCATACACCCGAGTCGTTGTCTTCTTCCGTAAAAGTTGAATAAACAGGATTTTTAGAAAGGGTCGCCAAGGTGAGCGGTGTCACAAATTCTTTGGCAGCAGCTGTCAAAACTACTTTTACTTCTGCACCCGATTTAACGAGCAAACGAACTATCAAGGCAGATTTATAGGCAGCGATGCCGCCGCTGACTCCCAAGAGTATTTTTTTTCCTTGGAGAACTGACATAATTTCAATTATTGTGCAGGAGCGTCTGTTTTTCTGGTGTATATTTTTTCCTCAAGCCATTCTTGTAACGCCAATGCATGCGGTTTAGGAAGTCTTTCGTAAAATTTGGAAACTTCGATTTGCTCTTTGTTTTCGAAAACCTCTTCCAAACTGTCGTTGTAAGTAGCAAATTCTTCTAATTTTTCGAGCAATTCTTTCTTGATGTCAGCATTGATTTGATTTGCCCTTTTAGCAACGATGGCGATAGCTTCATAAATGTTGTCTGTTTTTGCGTCGACAAGATTTCTATTGACAGTTACTGTGGTTACGGGTGCGTCTGTTTTTTTGAGATCAATCATGGTCCTTTATTGTGTTTGAATTTTGTTTTGTTCAGTTAGCAGTGTTAATCTTTCGATTTCACTTTTCGTTTTATTGATAACGGGTCGTAATTTTTCGAGGTGCTTTGTTGAAGGAAAAGAACTGACTAGTTTGTCGTAGGCAGATTTCGTCTCTTTATAACGCTCTAATTTTCTGTATTCCACACTGTTTTCAGCATATTTAAACGAAGAATCTACGCGATAAAAAAGGGCATCTTCTCTGAAGGATGAACCGGGATATTCTGACAAAAAGTTATCAAAAGCTTTGACAGATGCAGGATATTCAGAAATTTTATTGTACTGGCGGGCAATCTCGAAGGCTTTTCTTTCCAATTTTCCGGTAAGTTCTTGGTATAACTCATTGGCTTCTGCAAAAAATTCTGATTTCGGATAGGTGTTGATGAAATTCTGCAATTTTTCCAGAGCCGTGTTGGTGTCTTTTTGGTCTAAACTGTATTTGGGAGAAAGAAAATAGTAGCTCTTGGCTCCGAGTAGTGCTACTTCTTGCGCTTTGTCGCTTTGCGGAAATGAGTTTACAAATCGTTCCATGTGATAACCCGAAAGGACGTAGTCTTCGGTTTTATACAAACTCATGGCGTAGAAATAAGTGGTTCTCTCTCCTTGAGGCTTCCCTCTGTATTTGGGCTCTATTTGTTCGAAAAGACGCAGCGCTTTAGCGTATTTACCGTCATTGTATAATTTTTCTGCCATGGTATATTTCACAGCCAAATCCTCAGATTTGAGTGCTTTTTGATATTGGCTGCATGAAAATGTCATGAATGCAATCCACAAAATCAGAAGAAATTTCTTCATTATTTTTTTTAAACAAGTTGGATGCAAAAGTAAACATTAATCAACTAAATAAAAAACTATTTTTAGCAG
>PHDQ01000179.1 GCA_002841025.1 Bacteroidetes bacterium HGW-Bacteroidetes-13
TTATGTCGAAACTTTTGCCACTGTTGACACTTTGGTCACACCGGACAGAATCTATCTGAACATTTTTATCTCGGAAAAAGACACCAAAGACAAAATTTCTCTTGAAGAATTGGAAAACCGTATGGAAACTGTTCTGAAAAGTCTTAAAATAGACACCAAAAATGATTTGGTTTTACAGGACTTGGCGAGCAACTTCAAAACCTATTTTCTCAAACAAAAAGATGTTTTGAAAAGCAAACTCTATCAACTGAAAATAACCGATGCGCAAACCGCCGGAAGAGTAATCGTTGGGTTGGAAAACGCAGGTATTTCCAACGTACAATTAGACCGTACCGAATATGCAGCAATGGAAAAACTTCAGGTTATCCTCAAATCGAGAGCGGTATTGAAAGCCAAAGCTTACGCAGTCGCATTGACCCAACCGCTTGGACAAAAAGTCGGATCGGCAATCTATATTTCTGAGCAAAATCAACAATCTTATGATGGTTTATATGGCAAGGCGGCCGGTATTTCGATACGAGGAATGTCAACCGTAGCTGAAAACTTTGAGCCTATCGACATCGAGTTTCAAAAAATCAAGGTTCTGACCTCTGCGGGCGTTAAGTTTAAACTGTTAGATTGAAAAACAATTTAAGAAACCTTTGACAAAGGTTTAAATATTTCTTCGCTTTTTTTCAGCAGTCAAGAGCGCCAATTCGCGATTGGTTTGACCTGCCACTGATGTATTTTCTTCCGCCCGACGAATGAGATAAGGCATCACATCGCGCACTGGGCCGAAAGGAACATATTTGGTGACGTTGTAATTTCTGACAGCCATATTGAAAGTAATGTGATCGCTCATCCCGAAGAGCTGCCCAAACCATATTCTCGGGTCATCCGGTTCGATGTCAAAACTGTGCATCAAAGTCATGGCAAGCACCGTACTTTCTTCGTTGTGCGAGCCGATAAAGAGTGAATGATGGTTTAGATTTCGAAGGACGAGTTGCATGATTCGGTTAAAATTCTCATCGGTAGTTTTCTTGTCCGGGCAAATTGGCGAAAGGTAGCCCAATTGCTCCGCGCGCTTGTTTTCTTTTTCCATATAGGCACCGCGGACAATTTTAAAACCCGCTTTGAATCCTTCTTTATTGGCCGTGTTGAGCAAAAAATCGGCATATTCAAAACGATCTTTCCGGTAACATTGCAAGGTGTTGAAAATGATGGGGCGCACCTTGTTGAATTTGCGCATCATGTCGAGTACGAGGTCGTCAACAGCTTGCTGAATCCAACTTTCTTCCGCGTCTATCAGCAAGCCTATGTTTTTTTCAAAGGCAACTTCGCCAATCTTCCAAAAACGCTGCTCAACGGCTTCCCATTCTTTTTGCTCTTTGGAGGAAAGTGTTGCTCCGGCTGATTTTTTTTCCAACAAAGCGAATCTTGCAAATCCGGTTGGTTTAAAAACAGCAAAGTGCAAAGCGTTGTGAGAGGTCGCAAACTCAATAATTTCGAGTGTTTTCTCAAGGGCATGATTGAATTGTGCTTCGGATTCCTTTCCTTCCACCGAAAAATCGAGTACGGAATACACATTTACAGCTCTCATTTTCTCCACGATTGGCAAGCAATCTGCTTCGGTTGTTCCCCCGCAAAAATGGTCAAAAACGGTGGAACGAATAAGGCCTTCTACCGGCAAATGTGTTTTGATGGCAAAATTGGTAACGGCTGTTCCAATTCTTACAAGCGGCTCGTTGGCTATCAATTTGAAAAGAAAAACGGCACGCTCTATTTCGGAGTCTGACTTGAGTGCAAAAGCCACCTCTGTATTGTTGAAGATATCGACCTGATGCATGGTAAATTAATTATTACACAAATATACGATAGGACAATACGATTATGATAAAATATAAAGGAAATTTTACGGGAATTTTGCGAAATATTTAAGTCGATTTACCTGCCAGCATCGACAGGCAAATAAGCCGAACCGAGTAGCTGAACTTCGTGGGTATCGGTATAGTCAATTTTTAGTTTTTGGATGGATCTTGGATACGGAAAATCTTGTAATTCGTTCATTAACAGCGGATGATATACTGCTTTACTTTTGGCAATCGAACCGCCGATGATGATGGCTTCCGGGTCGATGGCGCAAACGATGGTTTTGATGAGTTTGCCCAAGTGTATTGCAAATTCGGAGACTATTTGACGGGCTTTTTCATCCCCTTTTAACGCCTTCTCAAAAACTGTTTTTGCAGCTGTTTGGTGGTGTTTTTCAAAAAAAATACCGCTGCAATAATCTTCAAATTTACTGTCTAAATAACACATTTCTCCAAACTCGCCAGAACCGCAGTTGACATCAATCAGCAATTTCCCGTTTTGAATGATTCCGCCCGCAATACCGGTTCCGATGGCAAGTCCAACAAAATGTTTGTACCTCTTCCCTTTGCCAAAATGTAGCTCACCTAATGCAAAACAGTTTGCATCGTTGTTGACATAAACAGGTACTCCAAATCGCTTTTCCAATAGAGTTTTGAGCGGCACTTCATCCCAAGATGGGATGTTTTGAACGTTATAAACGACACCTTTAGCTCTATCGACAACACTCGGGACACCAATGCCTATCGCGTCGATTTGTTCATTCCAAACTGCTTCAACAGCTGTGTAAATCGATTGCAAAACACCCTCCTTGCTTTTGTTTTCAGGCAATTTGTCTGCGTATGTTTTCGTCAATTTATCTTTGACAACCGCACCCGAACGCACATTGGTAGCACCCAAATCAACTCCGATTAAATTTTTTATTTCATTCATTGCAATTCAATTTGTCAGTTATAGAAATGATGTTTAAAACTAATTAATTTTCCGCAATGATGTGTTTTAAAATATCTTATAGTAAGTCATGGTTTGTATCAATATTATTGATAGAAGTTGTATTTTTGCAATCGAAAACAATTGAATCATCTGTCTATGAATTTGACGGACGATAGGAATTGGCGAATGACAATTAATGATTAACGATTTATGATTGAAGATTTTAGATAAAAGGATGTAGATTTTGGGCGAACAGCCAACAACAAATAACCATTAAGCATTAACCATTTTTCAATATTTATGACCATCACGCAATTACATTATGTTTTGGCGATTGCCGAACAACAAAATTTCACCTTGGCTGCTGAAAAGTGCTTTGTCACCCAACCCACCATGAGCATGCAGGTACAAAAATTGGAAGAAGAGTTGGGTGTGCTCATTTTTGATCGAAGTAAAAAACCCATCGCGCTGACGGAAGTCGGAAAAAAAATCATTCATCAAGCCCGAAAAATTGTCAACGAAGCTTCTCGAATCAAAGATGTGGTTGATCAGGAAAAAGGATTTATAGGTGGTGAATTCAAATTGGGAATCATCCCGACGGTGATGCCGACTTTGCTTCCGATGTTTTTAAAGAATTTCATCAGAAAATATCCGAAAGTCAACTTAAAAATAGAAGAGTTAAATACGTTTCAAATCATCGAAAAAATAAATCAAGGCCATTTAGACGCTGCCATTGCCGTGACACCGCTCGAAGAAGAGCAGTTGAAAGAAAGGGTTTTGTATTACGAACCTTTTGTGGGTTATTTACCGGAAACGCATCGGTTGGCATCTAAAAGTAAAATTGAAATAGACGATTTGGATCTCAGCGATTTGTTGTTGTTGGAAGACGGGCATTGTTTTAGAAACGGCGTAGTCAATCTGTGTCATTCCAGCCGACAGCGCAATGAAAAAAGTATCCAACTTGAAAGTGGTAGTTTTGAAACGTTGATAAAGTTGTCTAACGAGGGTTTGGGAATGACCTTACTTCCTTTTTTGCACACATTGGATATCAAAGAGTTGGAAAAGAAGAATTTGCGGTTTTTTGTCGAACCTTCTCCGGCGCGTGCTGTTAGTTTGGTTTATCATCAGTCTGAATTGAAAATACAAATCACGGAAGCACTTCAAGACGTAATCAGCGGAATCGTGCGAGGCGCCATTGTATTTCAGGATGTGAAAATTGTCAGTCCGCTCAAAAACCTAAAATTGTAGTACTAACTGAATGAAGCATTGGGTTCCAGATAAATCATGCAACTGTCTAAATGGGGATTGTTCCGAACCAACGTTTTAATCCAAAGGCTGAGCTCTCGAAGTTCATGCGGGAGTAAGTATTTAGTGGCTTTTTGTAGTTCTTTGCAGAACAAATTTGTATCGAAACTGACACTTTGTAAGACTGTTTTGGTGTATTCAAAAATCGCTCGAGGCATAAAGCAAAGTTTTTAGAATTCGCTAACTGATGCAAAATTAACGAAAACGTTTGGGTAAAATTGCACACAAGTAAGTTAAAATAATACCAAAATAATGGATGCTTTATGGAACGTATTCGATATCAGATGGTTTGGTTTTACTTTTTTTTATCTAAATTTTCGAGGAATGCAACCAAGTTGTCATCATGCGTGACATTGAGTTTTTTTCGCACACGGTAGCGTGCACTTTCTACTCCTCTTGTAGAAATGTTGAGTAAAGAAGATATTTCTTTGTTGAGCATGTTCATTTTTATAAACGCACAGAGTCGCAATTCGCGTTGGGTAAAAGTTGGATTTATTCGTTTTAATTTTTCAAAAAAATTGTGGTGTATTTTTTCAAAATTCACGTCAAAAATTTCCATGTATTCTTCGCCAATTTTGTTTTGATGCAATTTTTGAAAAATTTCGGTTACTTTTTTTCGGGATTCATCGCTTTTGAGCGTGGGCCTCAATTGTTTTAAATCCTCTTGCATTTCAGAAAACATCTTCTTTTTTTGACTTAGCATGAGGGTGTAGTTTGCCAACTCCTTGCTTTTTTCTATGATATTTTCTTCTAAAAAATCTCGGTCTTTCGTGATTTTTTTGTTTTCAGTTTTCAGTTTTAGCTGCGCAATTTCTAATTCCAACAATTTTTTGGTTTTTTTCTCCTCAGCAAGGGCTTCATGGTTTTTTTTGGCGATGTATTTATGCAGAAAATTATAGCATACATAACTAAATAGAACCAACAATATGAGATAAATAACCATTGCCAAATTGGTTTGATACCACTTGGGAAGGATGGAGA
>PHDQ01000180.1 GCA_002841025.1 Bacteroidetes bacterium HGW-Bacteroidetes-13
GAAATATTTCTTACATTTATACCGAAGCATCGGTACCTCCGGGGTAAAGCTTAAAAAAGTTACCACAGAGGGAAGTTCTGTGACAACAACTGAGTATGCGGGCAACTACGTTTACGAAAACGGCGCATTGCAATTTTTCAACACCGCCGAAGGCTACGTAGAGCCGGTTTCGGCAGGCTCAACCACCTTCGTGTATGTTTTTCAATACAAAGACCACTTGGGGAACATACGGCTCTCCTACGCAGACAGCAACGGGGATGGTGTTATTGCAACGACAGAGATACGGGAGGAGAATAATTATTATCCCTTTGGGCTGAAACACTGGTGTTCTTGTAGTCATGAAAGGGCCCTACGCTGGGGATTGGACATATATCTTCGATGTTGCTTGGGCAGGTGGTGTAGATGCATCAGTTGCATTACAAACGACGGAATTATATTTTAACGGGAAAACAGATGATATTAAACTTAGTACATTTCTTGGTTTTAGGCTTGGCCTTGATTTGGCAGTTACCGTTCTCGGAGTAGATTTTGGCAAATCATTTCTGTTTACACCCGGTAAAAATGGACTTTTTGATCAGGCTGTTTTTGGAATTGGAGCCAGTGTTGGCTTTGGAATTCCGGAGTTGCCGGTTTCAGGCAATTTTAATGTTGGATATACTTCCGATTACAAAAGACAAAATAAAGAATGGCGTGAGTTTATAAAAAAAATATCCGTAAAAAAATGAAAGTAAAACTAACATACTATTCTTCCTTTTGCTTTTTCTTAATTATATTCCTGTCAGGATGCTACTATTATAACGGTAATTATTTAGAATTTGACGAATCTTTTCAAGGAAAAATAAAAAATGTGAGCACATACAAAGCGACAACCTACATAAACGATTCAGTTGTAATTGATATTTCGTATGACAATGCTAAACATTTCCCAAATGCTTTAGATGATTTAGCCGAGACAGGTGATTCTATATCTACAGAAGCATTTAACGATACTATTTATTTATATAAAAAAAATGGTAAAAAATATTGGTTTATTAAGCATGGAAATTCAGGTAGAGAATACTATTTTGAAAAAATGAATAAATAGAAATTCCCCACTGCCGCGCCCCCGAAGCATCGGGGCTCTCGCGTGGTTTTTCTTTCCAACTTGCAAAGCAACCAAATTGGAAATATTTTATACATTTACGACACTTTAGGTGTAAAACTCAAAAAAGTAGTACCCGACGCAAGTTCTTTGATAACCACGGAATACGCGGTGCTTAAACAGGCTCAGCAACCTTTGTTTACGAAGCGGGTGTTTTGCAGTTTTTTAATACCCTCGAAGGCTATGTAGAGCCGGTTTCGGCAGGCTCAACCACCTTCGTGTACGTTTTTCAATACAAAGACCACCCTTCGACTGCGCTCAGGGCAGGTTTTGGCAACAAAGAGGAGCAAGACGAGCTTGGCCTGGGCTGGATAGACATCACCGCCCGAAACTATGACCCTGCGCTTGGGCGTTGGATGAATCTTGACCCGCTGGCAGAGTTGATGAGAAGGCACTCGCCGTATAACTATGCTTTTGATAATCCTGTTTATTTTATTGATGCGGATGGGATGTTTCCGACTTTTGGGTTGGGACCCACTCAATATTATTATAATTATGGGCCAGTTGGTGGAAATGGTGCGCAACAAAATAGTTCAGGAGGTTGGAGACCAACTGTAAATGATGACGGATCGGTTAGCTATGTTGCAGAAAAAGGTGCTACCAAAGAGTCGTTTGGTAGTCAGTATGATTTAAAACCTGACATCGTGGATAAAATTTTTGAATATCAGGGGATCCAAAATGTTAAAAAGGGCACAGAAATAACAGGAGAGACAGTTTATTACACATCAGATGACCGTACAAATCGAGACAGAGCTTTACTTCAATTGGATTTAGATTCTCCGGAGGGAAGAAGTGAACAAAGACGATTTGATCAATTTTTGTTTGTTACAGACTACAAGAGATCAAGAGGTGCTAACGCTGTTTTATCAAGCGATATTTATAAAAACATTGGCAAAAAATCTATTTTGAGCGGTAATGCTTCACTAAATATCAAAGGTACAGATGTAAATGTATTTTATGATATTCCAATAAGGAGACCTGTGACTTTTTCAGGTGGTGATTTGGTTGCTCTTGGAACCACATCTTATACAACTAAACAAAACCCTGGTTCATATTTTGATAATCAAGAACATATCCGATTAAAAACGTTTAGCATTGTGAATGGGAATGATACGGGTCAAGATTATATTATCTACACAACAAGCTCAAACAATAATGCTAACTTATTAAACAGTCGCTTACAAAAAATATTTCCTGAATATAATTATTTCAACCAACCCGCCTTTAAAAATTAAAATCAACCCACCATGAAAAATTTTAATGAAGTATTCCTTATACTATTTTATTTTTTAATCATCTCAAGTGTAAATGCACAAAGATTAGATGTCGAAAAAGAACTGTTTAAGTGTATTAATGATACTTTAGGCATTCAGATTGAAAATGCTAATGGTATTAAAGATTTCAATTACGTTGATTTAATAAAAAAGTTAGAACAACTTTATCTTCAACACGGTTTAATTCAAAAAAACGACAGGGAAAATTATATAGATGCTCTGAAGTCTTTGACGAATGAGAAACCGATTGACATAGAATTAGAAATATATAAGAAACAAGAAGAAATATTTGATAAAACAGGGTTTTTAAAATTTTCAACTTATACAATTTTTGAAAGTTGCCCTTATTACATTTCAGTCAATAAATCAAACGATATTGAAAAAATAATTTATAATCAAGGTGTTCTACTAAATAGGATGTTTGAAAATGGGCTTAATAATATTGAATTACTAAAAGAATTCATCGAAGCAACAGATGAAAAGCAATTCTCAGAACTCGTTTTTCGTTCGCCTACTATCCTATTAGTAGCCATAAATTTGGATTTCAAGTATAACGAAAAAACAAAAAAGTTCATAAAAGTTAAAATAGATTAACAAGAAATTACGGTAAATCGCCGCTTCCTAAATCAACAGCAATCCTGCCCAGCGCATCGCCGACAACACCTACGACCGGCTCGGGCAATTGGTTAAAAAAAATGTGGGCGGGAAAACCACCCAAACCGCCCTGCAAAACGTGGATTATTCCTACAACATTCGAGGTTGGCTCAAGGCTATTAATGATGTCAGCAACATCGGCACGGTAGATTTATTTGCTTTTAAACTCGGCTATAACGAAGGCACAACCCCGCTCTACAACGGCAACATCGCATTGACCCAATGGAAAACCCGCAACACCGACAGCAGTTTAAAAACCTACAACTATACCTATGATGCGCTCAACCGCATCCTAACCGCCACAGACAACACCGCAAAATTTAACCTCACAGGCTTGTCTTATGACAAAAACGGCAACATCATGGGGCTTATACGTCAGGGGCAGGTGGTGGAAACCCCAAGTTTGGCTGCCGGCACGGGCTACGGCACGATGGACAACCTCGTCTATGCCTACGACAGCGGCAACAAACTCTTGAAAGTAACCGACAACGCCAACGACACCTACGGTTTTAAGGACGGCATCAACACCGGAGATGATTTTTCGTATGATGCCAACGGCAACATGCTTACCGATGCGAACAAAGGCATCACGAATATTCTGTACAACCACTTAAATTTACCCACCCAAGTAACCATAGCCGGACAAAATATTTTGTATATTTACGACGCAGTTGGAACCAAATTACGCAAAACCGTGAGCGGCATTACCACAGATTATTCCGGCAACTACATCTATGAAAACGGCACATTGCAGTTTTTCAACACCGCCGAAGGCTACGTTGAGCCGAAAGGCACCGGTTGGGAGTATGTTTTTCAGTATAAAGACCACTTGGGGAACATACGACTCTCCTACGCAGATGTGAGTACTACCTCAACGCCCATATTGCAGATAAGGGAGGAGAATAATTATTATCCATTTGGGCTGAAACACAAAGGATACAACAACGCCCAAACCTTCCGTGACCACAAGTACGGTTTTGGCAACAAAGAAGAACAAGACGAGCTCGGCTTGGGCTGGATAGACATCACCGCCCGAAACTATGACCCTGCGCTAGGCAGATGGATGAACCTTGACCCGCTGGCGGAGTTGATGAGAAGGCACTCGCCTTATAACTATGCGTTTGATAATCCTGTTTATTTTATTGATGCGGATGGGATGTTGCCAATTGGCAAAGGAGAAGAAACAGATGCTGAAAAAAGTTTGAATGAGAGCATCGCTCAACAAGAGATACAAGAAAATAACGAAAAAATAAAAGGATTTTTCACAAAATTTGTTACAGAAGGCGGGGAGATAATAGCTGATACAGAAGATGGCAGCAATGAAGTTTTCGTTATAAAAGATGAAAACGTAGAGGGTTTTACTAAAGATTTAGAAAATGTTATAGACAAAAAAGAAGATCTTGACCCCAAAAAAAATAAAGAGCTCGGTGAAAAGCACGGTTTCAATATTAACAACATATTAGAAGAATCTGGTTTAAGTGCTTTTGAGAAAGATTTTGATTTTCAAATGGGTCATTCATGTGGTTTTAGTGGTAGCACTGGTGCCTGCATAGGTGCCATAGCACTTGGCTTAGAAGGGAAAGGGGGAGGGGGAGCCTCTCTTGGCAGAGAGATTGGAAAAAAACATAAAGAGCAAGGACTGATGAATGTTTTTGATCCAATTTTCTTTGATGGGAGTAATTTTGATATAAAGGTGACATCTTCACCTTCCTTCCGCCCATTTAAATTAGAAGATGCTAATAAGCCTGTAAAACCATTGATTTTTTTGGAAAACTAAAAACATCTACTATCAAGCTGTAACAATATCAACATTGAATAATTATTAAATTGTTTTAAATTTTATATAACAATCCGAAAACAATCATAAACACTTGGAAATATGGAAAGATACTAGTGATGCGTTAACTTTTTAAAATATTTTATAAATTAATATATATCAATAATTTACAAGCGTTCTTTGATTTTTTGATTTGATTTGAAAAGTAGC
>PHDQ01000181.1 GCA_002841025.1 Bacteroidetes bacterium HGW-Bacteroidetes-13
TTAATCCAGTTTATCCAGCTGAGCCCTGCCTGTCGGCAGGCAGGTACGCGACCTATTTTTAATCCTTTATCTTGTTCTATTCCTCGTGACCGTCCCGATGAAATCGGGATGCTCTATCCAGCTGAGCCCTGCACATTCCGAATCGTCACTTATTCAATCCAATTTATTTAACAACCTAATTATCAGTTTATTGATTTTATATAAATTGAAAAAACACCAAATTTTCCTTTCTGCAAACGCGGATGCAAATATAAAAGGGTATGCCGTATAAAACAAGCTAAATTATTAATTATTTCCAAAGAGTTAATTTAAGAAAAAACAGTAGATTTATAACACAACTTTTACACCCCTTTATGACCCTCACTTTTCCCCTCACCGCCGGATTGTTAGCCGCTATGTTGCACGTCATTACAGGCCCCGATCATTTGGCAGCCGTCACGCCTTTCGCCATCGAATCGAAGAAAAAAGCTTGGAAAATAGGACTTTTTTGGGGAATAGGCCATTTGGCAGGCATGTTGTCTATCGGAATTTTATTTACCATATTTAAGAATTTGATTCCAGTAGATCGCATTTCCCAACACAGCGAGCAACTCGTCGGTTTGGTGCTAATCGGTGTCGGAATTTGGGCTTTTTATAAAATTTTCAAAGCGGAAAGCATTCACAAACACTTGCATGTACACAGTGAAAACGAACCGGTCATTCACAAACACCCACACGAACATGTACATGAAATAACCCATCAACATTCGCATCCCAAAAAACTGAATCAAAGCAATTTCGCTTCATTTTCCATTGGTTTTCTACATGGTTTAGCCGGTATTGCGCACTTTCTGCTGTTTATTCCTGTGTTGGGTTTTGAAACACGCACAGACTCATTGCTGTACGTCGGTGGATTCGGGATCGGCATTTTAGTTGCGATGACTGCCTACGCTTTTGTAATCGGGAAAATTGCAACCGTCAGCAAAAATGGGCACAACGAAGCTTTTTTCAAAGGAATTCGTTTGGCAGGTGGACTTTTCGCCATCGCAATTGGGATTTATTGGTTGTTGAGCACCTAACAAATCCGTGGCAACTGCTCGCCAATCAGCGCACTGACAATCCGCTTTCCACCAATCGAACTTTGCATGACCACTTTGTTGGGATGATCGGCCGTAACTTCTCCGATGCAGATCGCATTTTTTCCTTTTTCATCTTTTCGCATCAGCGCAACCACCGCAGCTGCAACATCGGCCGCTACGATGGTGATAAACACACCTTCATTGGCAACATACAGCGGATCCAATCCCAAAATTTCACAGGCTGCCGCGACTTGTTTTTCCAAAGGAATTTGATTCTCAAAAATAGCGATGCCCTTGTTGATATCTGTTGCGATTTCAGACAACACGCTCGCTACACCGCCACGCGTAGGGTCTCGGAAGAAATGTATTTTTTCGCCAAAAGTGTCCAATAAATCTTTGACCAAAAAGTTTACATTGGTCGTGTCGCTCACAATGTCCGACTCGAAAGCCAAGCCTTCTCGCTCAGACATGATGGCCATGCCGTGTTGTGCGATGTAACCGTTCACGATAATTTTATCGCCAATACTGATTCGGTCGGTTGATATCTTTGCCTTTGGATGCATTTCACCAAAACCAGTGGTGTTGATAAATATTTTGTCACCTTTTCCGCGTTCAACCACCTTGGTGTCACCGGTGATGATGAGCACCCCACTCCGATCGGCAGCCGTTTTGATGGATTGTATGATTTTTCGAAATTCAATAATTTTTAATCCTTCCTCAATAATGAAAGCCAATGAAAGATATTTGGGAATAGCTCCACACATTGCCACATCATTGACCGTTCCATTGATGGCAAGTTCGCCGATGTTTCCGCCTTTGAAAAAGATGGGAGAAACCACAAAACTATCGGTAGAAATAGCCATTTCACCGTCAATTTTGACCACCGAACCGTCGTGTTTTTGATCGATATACGGATTGCTAAACGTTTTAAAAATAAGTTTATCCAATAAATCGCGGGTCATCATTCCGCCGCTTCCGTGCCCGAGATTGATGGTGTCAAATCCCAATTCTGAATCATCCATGAATTATGTTTTGATTTAATTGTTTGAAAAGTGATAATAGGCTGCGCAGGCACCTTCCGAAGAAACCATCGGCGCACCCAAGGGGTTGTATGGTGTGCATTTTTTTCCGAATTGACTACATTGGTTCGGCTTTTTGATGCCTCTTAAAATTTCACCGGCAATGCAATCCGAATTTTCGGCAACTTTGATGTGGTTGATTTTAAATTTTGTCTCCGCATCATATTTTTTATAGGCTTTTCTAATTTGATAACCGCTGTTGGGAATTTCCCCGATGCCGCGCCATTCGCGATTGCCCACTTCAAAAACTTTGTGAATGACCTCTTTGGCGGCTTTGTTGCCTTCGGGTTTTACGACCCTGGCATATTGATTCTCTACTTCGTAGGTTCCTTTTTCCAGTTGACAAACCGCCAGATAAATGCCGTGTACCAAATCGACCGGCTCAAAACCGGTGATGACGATTGGTATCTTGTATTTTTTTGCCAGTGGGTAATATTCTTCAAAACCCATGATGGCACAGACGTGTCCGGCTCCGAGAAAAGCGTCTATGTTACACAATTCATCATCCAAAATGGCTTCCATGGCAGGCGGCACCAACACATGAGACACCAAAATCGAGTAATTGTCCAAACCTTCGTGTTCGGCATGCAAAACCGACAAGGCATTGGCAGGCGCAGTGGTTTCAAAACCCACGGCAAAAAAAACCACCTCTTTGGTTGGGTTTTCCTTGGCTATTTTTACGGCTTCTATCGGGGAATACAAAATGCGCAAATCGCCTCCGTTGGATTTGGCTTCCAGCAAGCTTTTTTTGCTACCCGGGACGCGGATCATGTCGCCAAACGAGCAAACAATCACGCCGTTTTCCAACAATTCGATGGCTTTGTCAATCAGATTCAAAGGCGTTACACACACCGGACAACCCGGACCGTGTATCATGCGGACTTTTTCGGGCAACAATTCCAAAATTCCATTTCGAACCAGGCCATGCGTTTGCCCGCCACAAATTTCCATGATATTCCATGGCTTAGTAACCGTCTTTTCGATGAGACTTAAATATTTTTTGGTGTCGGCAAGATTCCGGTATTCGGTTAAATACTTCATGAAGATAAGTTGTTAATGTATTGAAATAAAAATAAATCCCGTCTAAGATTTATCTTTTTATGAATTTCAATTCAAGCAACTAATTTAACCTTTTTCAGCGAATTACACATCAAATTCTGAAGTAAAATAGAATTGAATGCTTCTGTATTTATCTTGTGTCATTTGAAGACTAAAAGACGAATCTGCCAAAAAGACCAATTGACCGCGTTTGTCTTTGGCTAAAAATTTGTTTTTAACGCGCAAAAAGTCAAGGAATTCAGGACTTTTAGGATTGTCCGTAGCCACCCAACAGGCCTTGTGAATGGACAGCGGTTCGTAACTGCATTTGGCACCGTATTCGTGTTCTAAACGATATTGGATAACTTCAAACTGAAGAGCACCTACCGTTCCGATTACCTTTCGATTGTTCAATTCGAGGGTGAAAAGCTGCGCCACACCTTCGTCCATCAACTGGTCGATGCCTTTTTCCAACTGCTTGGTTTTCATTGGATCTGCATTGTTGATGTACCTAAAATGTTCCGGCGAAAAACTTGGGATTCCTTTAAAATGAAGATTTTCGCCACTCGTGAGTGTGTCACCTATTTTGAAATTTCCGGTATCGTGAAGCCCGACTATATCGCCTGGATAAGAAACATCAACAATTTCTTTTTTCTCTGCAAAAAATGCATTTGGGCTGGAAAATTTAAGTTTTTTGTTGTGCCTGACATGCAGGTAAGGAACGTTGCGCTCAAAAGTTCCGGAAACGACTTTGATAAAAGCCAAACGGTCGCGGTGTTTGGGATCCATGTTGGCGTGTATTTTAAAAACAAATCCCGAAAAATCTTTTTCCTCCGGGTTGACCAAGCGTTCTTCTGCTTTTTTGGGTCTGGGTGTCGGCGCAATTTGTATGAAACAATCGAGTAATTCACGTACACCAAAATTATTGAGTGCTGAACCGAAGAAAACGGGTTGTAAGGTTCCGTTCAGGTATTCGTTTCGATCAAATTCGGGGTAAACTTCATAGACCAATTCTAAATTTGATCGTAAATTTTGAGCGGCTTTCGTGCCGATTATCTTGTCTAACTCCGGATTGTTTGTGTCTGTAAAAGAAATGATATCTTCAATATTTCTTCGATTGTCGTCGCTAAACAAATTGATGTTTTTCTCCCAAATATTGTAGATTCCTTTAAAATCGTAGCCCATCCCAATCGGAAAACTCAACGGGCAAACCCGCAAACCGAGTTTTTGTTCGACTTCATCCAGCAAATCAAAGGCATCTTTTCCTTCTCGATCGAGTTTGTTGATAAAAACAATCATGGGAATGTTGCGCATTCTGCAAACTTCAACCAACTTTTCGGTTTGTTCTTCCACGCCTTTTGCCACGTCAATCACGACAATCACACTGTCCACGGCGGTGAGTGTACGAAAGGTGTCTTCTGCAAAATCTTTGTGACCGGGCGTGTCGAGGATGTTGATTTTTTTGTCTTTGTACATGAAAGCCAATACCGAGGTTGAAACCGAAATTCCGCGTTGTTTTTCAATTTCCATAAAATCGCTGGTTGCAGCTTTTTTAATCTTATTGCTTTTTACGGCTCCGGCTTCTTGTATGGCACCGCCAAAAAGCAGCAACTTTTCTGTCAAAGTTGTCTTACCGGCATCGGGATGGGAGATAATGCCGAAAGTTCTTCGGCGGGCAATTTCATCTTTAAAACTCATGCAAACAAAAAATTTAGCTGCAAAAGTACTAAAGAAATGCAAAGAAGGAAACTTAAATAAAATTGATGTGTTTTTGTAACTATTCAGCTATTCAAATGAATTTCGTTTTAACCGTCACTTCGCGTGGTTTTTAATAGTAATGCGACTGCTTTACTATTAAAAATTGCCTGTCT
>PHDQ01000182.1 GCA_002841025.1 Bacteroidetes bacterium HGW-Bacteroidetes-13
TTATATTTGAAACTGAAATATTCATATTCAGACCAAAAATCCGCCATAAAGTATATGCATTGTTACCGCCTGGGCTTAATTATCGTTTAGTTAATAATTCAAATAATTCTTCATTAATGTAAAAGTTTCCCGTTCCTAATTTGTCTTTTCTTAACATTCCATTGTCCGACAATTTATTCAGATAATTTGCGGCAGTTAGTCTAGATACCCCTAAATCATTGACAATAAATTCAATCTTTGTATAGGGGTGTTTAAATAAATTATTTAATAAATCCTGACTATAAAATTTGTAATTGTCTCTAAGTCTGTGTTTATAATCAAGCATTAAATCCTTTATTTTTATGATTATTTGGATAGTTTCTTTAGCCGTTTCTTCAACCCCCTTTATCATAAACAGAATCCAATCTTCCCATTGGTTTTCGTCTCTCACTTTTTGTAGAAACCTATAATATTCAGACTTGTGCTTAATGATATAATTACTCAAGTATAAAATCGGTAGATTTTGTAGTTTCTCCATAATTAAGTAAAGAATATTTATAATTCTACCGGTTCGTCCATTTCCGTCATAAAATGGGTGAATGCTTTCAAATTGAAAATGAATTATCGCCATTTTTATCAATGGGTCACAATCCTGGATAGATGAGTCATTTATGTACTTTTCAAGGTTTGTCATTAACCTCATTATTTCTTCATAATCCTGAGGCGGAGTGTATATTGTTTCTCCAGTTGCAGCATTTTTTAAAGCCGTTTCAGGCAATTTTCTAAAGCCAACGTTATTGTTTTCTAGTACTTCTTGGATTTGCAGAATAGATTTATTTGTCAATAATCCATTTTTTGTAATTAGTTCAAAGCCTTTTTTCAGGGCAGATATATAATTTTGAACTTCTTTTGCATCAAGTGATTTAAAAGCATCCAAATTCAATCCTGACTTATACAAGTCATCATGAGTTGTGATAATATTTTCAATAGCAGAACTGTCCTTTGCTTCTTGAAGACCTAATGTATTTATCAATATATTTTGATTGGGAATAGTCGAAGCAATCCCTTTTAACTCCGCTAATGCTGCATGTGCAGATGGCAAAGCTTTTAAAATCTTTTTGGTTTCAACGTCAATATTTAACGGAAGTTCTTTTAGCCCCCAATTAGTCATGTGTAAAGTATTTTAAATAATCTATACAAAGATAGTGTGTTTTGTATAGAAACCGACAAATTCTATACATTTAAAAACCGATATGTATAGAAATCGCCTTTTTTCATGTAGACTATTCTTTCTTTGTGCTTTGGCGGTAACGTCAGTTCGTCTAAAAACCACTGTTAATTCATCAAAATAAACAAAAAAGAGGGAGTAAACAGAGCGATTCCGATAAATCGGAACAGGTCTTGCCGAAGGTTCATAAAAAAGTTACCCAACGGATTGTGAAAAATAGGGTTCGTTAAAAAGGATAAAAAACGGTTTGGGAAAGCGAGAAAATCTCGAAATATTCAATTAATTAACCAAATAAAAAACGGTTATTTTATAGGAAAACAGGTTTTTTTTTTAAGTGAGTAGTGGGTGGGTTTTTAGAGGGTTTGATGTCTCGTGGCTTGGCATCAGTTGGGGATTTAGAAGCACTTACTTTCAATTTAGCCAGTGGTTATTTCCATAGTACTTCGTCTAACCAGTTCTTGGGAAAGCCCATTTCTTTTGTCTGTGCCAATGGACAGGTATTCATTAATTCCTTAAGTCGCTCACTAAATGTTGAACCTGGACTTATTTGTTTTAAAACATACTCTATACAAGATAATGTTGCATAAAGCTTGTTCGTATAGATTGATTTGTTTTTCAAGAAAGTATGGTTAGGGTGAGTAGGAAGTTTTATTTGTATTAGTCGTCTATTCCAAACTCGTCCGTGATGTGCACAAATGTTTCTTAATGTGCTAAAGCAAAGTATCCAATTTTCAATAACTGAAACATCTTTAAGACTAAAATGAGACGTAACAGCTAATTTTTCAGGGCACTTTTTCAAGTTTTGAAAAATCTTTGATAACAAACCCATACTACTTACTTCTAAGCTCATCCAACATGGTGGTTCTGTCGGATTGGTGTATTTGTTTTTGTAATGATTAATAAATGTTTCGTTACTTCTGTCTATTTCTTTTTGTAAACTGTCTAAATGGTTGGCAAATCTCATTGGGTCTCTATATAGCTCAGGCTTAAGTTGCCAATGACTACCGTGTCTTAAAGCAAAATGATAAATGATTTGCGTTCTCAATGCAATTTCAATTTTTTCTATTGCATCGAATATTAACAGACGTAATTTACGGTCAAAAACGTAAAGTTCTATTATTTGCTCAAAACTAACATCAACATTAAATGGTTGCTCGTTTTGGGAATTGTCTTGAAAGGGGTATGTGTAAGCTCTTAATCTGTAATAACTAATGTTGGAGAGGTAGTTTTGAGCTTTTGTCTCGTTATGAAACTTCAGCCCACGTCCCTTTAATTTTTCTACTTGTTCAGCTATTGTGATGGGTAACTTATTGTATTTCATAGCATTGTTGAAATTAAGTTAACCCTATAAAAATCGAAAACCAGCCCGGGTGCGCTGTTCAAATGGGAAGCGTGGCTGGTATTATTGAGTGCAAATGTATGGCATATTTTTGTAACTGCAATGGTAGTAACCAAATTTATATTTCTGTTGATAGTCATTAATCTTACATTTGGTCTCTTATTAGTTCTATTCAAAGTTAACGAAATTTAATTTTTTAATAGTTTTTCTGTTGAGTTTCGGTCGTCCTACCATTGGCTATAACGTCAGTTCGTCTAAAAACTACCGTTAATTCATCAAAAATAACAAAAAAACCCAAGCAAAAAGAGCGATTCCGATAAGTCGGAACAGGTCTTGCCAAAGGTTCATAAAAAAGTTACCCAACGGGTTGCAAAAAAATAGGGTTCGTTAAAAAGGATAAAAAACGGTTTGGGAAAGCGAGAAAATCTCAAAATATTCAATTAATTAACCAAATAAAAAACGGTTATTTTAAAGGAAAATAGGTGTTTTTTTTAGGTGAGTAGTTGTTGGGTTTTTAGAGGGTTTGACGGTTTTGTAAATGAGCCGTTGCGTGTCTCGGCACGAACCATTAAAAATACAAAACTATGCTAGGAAATCTGATAGGATTTTCCAGATAAGCGATAAACAAGCAATGGCTTATACGCGGTGTTTGCAATAATTTATTTATTCCATTCAATATTCAAGTTTTTTACTCCAGCTTTCTTCAAAAACCTATTTATCTCGGAACTTGTATCATCAATGTATTTTAGGAATTCGCCATAATTAATTCCTAAATTCGATACATAAATTATATGATGCTCCTCATTTTTCAATTCTTTAGCTTTCTTTGAGTCTAAAATTCTGTATTCATCTATTTGTACTAAATTATAATCAACTTTACTTCTTTCAGAATAAGTTATGTTTTCCGGAAATGCTTTTCTTAAACAGTTAGCTATTTTGTTTGGAAGCATTGGGTTTCTAATAAAATCCATAATTTCAATTCTCGCAATTGTTTCTTCGGTCATATAGACAGGACAATTGAAAGTAATTTCATTGTTCATACGATTAGTTTTTCGGATAAACCTTGACTTTGCAATATGAAAAATATTACCTTTATCTAAATGAACATAGAAAGTGGATTTAATAGAATAGTTGGCAAACGAAACACTAATATCAGATTTTTGAAATTTCTCAATTAATTTTAATATTAACTCAAGTTGTTTTTTTTGTATTTCTCTTCTATAAAAAAGTGAAAATACTCTAATTGAAATCCAAAGAGCTACCGCTGAAAAAATCAGTGGAATTATTTTCCAAATTAAATTTAAATCTATCAATGTTTTTTAATTATTACCAACGGGAAGTATGTGCTTTGTGACAGACTTTGAAAGATAAATCTTTCTTGCTACGTTAATTTATATTTGGAAATAAAAATCTTATATTCAGACCTAAACCCACCATAAAGTATATGTTTGTTGCCAGTAGTTTTTTTATTCTAATTCAGATTTATCAATTTTCTTTTTGTAAAAACTTAGGAGATTAGAAATCACTATTGTAATTAATAATGAAAAAATGAGTCCTAAAATCCATTTATTTAAATCTATAACTGTCGTTATTTTATCCTGAATAAGCTCTATTTTAATTGAGTTATTGTTTTTTTGATTTTCGATTTCTTTAGCTAATAAGGGAATCGTAAGTGCTTTTTCTGGGGAATCCAATATTATTTTTTCTATGTTTTCAATTTTATTCTCCAGAATTTCTAACCGATTTAAATCTAAATCGGTTGTTTTTAATGTATCGCCTGTTCGATTTTTTAGTTTAAATTCTAAATCAGCTATTTGATTTATAAGTTTAGCATTTTCTTCTTGTAATGATTTTAAAATAACATTTATTTGGTTATTTTCTTTAACCTTGTTAAGATTTAAGTCATTGATAAAATAATAACTGACTACTGAAATTCCTAAAACAGACAAAAAAGTAGTAATTAAACTCAAGAACTTGCTCATTTTCCGTTTCTTGGTTTCTTCTCCAAATCTATTTTTTAATTCTTGAAATTCTCTTCTATTCATTTTTTTAAATTACTGGCAACTAATAAATAACAAAAAAGACATATATAATTTTTTTACTTTCTATAATACAATTTACCCACACTTCGAGTGTCCGCAGTTTTGGCAAATCAAGCAGCCTTCTTGGTAGATCAGCGTAGGTTCTTTGCAGCTTTCGCAGGTGCGTTCGGAGGGCAAAGTGCCGTCGGGTATGTATTTTTTGAGTGCGCGGGCAAGTCCGTTTTTCCAGGTGTTGAGGGTCGCATCGTTCAGGTGGAGGTTGTGTATCAAATCAACCACATTCACGATGGGCATCCCGTGGCGCAACACCCCCGAAATCAACTTGGCATAATTCCAATACTCGGGATTAAAACTTCTCGACAACGCTTCGATGGTGGTTTTGTAGCCGTCGCTGTCTTCGTATTGAAAATCGTAGCGCGATTTGCCGTCTTCCGT
>PHDQ01000183.1 GCA_002841025.1 Bacteroidetes bacterium HGW-Bacteroidetes-13
AATGAAAGACCAAACCCTCAAACTCAATTTTGAGGTAGGCCAGGATGATAAAGTCAGACCCAAAGGTTTTGACCCGCAAGAAACACAGGTTTTTTATAAGGAATAGTTTTTAAAGAAACTTAAATTCGTTGTGGCGTATAAACAGCGGTCTTGATGATTTTTTATTTCTAAGAGTATCGTTCACCAGACCTGTTTTTAAAATCTGCGAAGATTTGCGGTATCTGCGGGAAAAGTCGGGAACTTATTAATAGGTTACCCTCCAATTAATAAGATTTTCGCCCTTTCGATGGAGTTGGTGATATTGTCTAAAATGTTTTCAGCAATCAACACATCGTTGATGCCGCCTTCAATGAGTTCTTTGCGGATATTATCTCCAACACCCGACAAGACAACATGCACTTTTTCGCATTGAAACCGATGAATGATGTCTTTTAATGAGCGTATGCCGGTTGCATCGACAAAGGGGACATTACGCATCCGCAGGATCAATACTTTCGGCAAGGTGTTGAGGTCGTTAAGGGTTTCCTGAAATTTTTTGGTCGCACCGAAAAATAATGTTCCATTGATTTCATACAAAACCACACCTGCGGGCAGTTTGGGCAACTCGTCTTCAAATAATTGCTCGGCATCGTCTGTTTTTGCAAGTCCGGCTGGAGAAGTTTTTTCGATGCTGATCGCATCGCTCATACGTTTCATAAACAAAAAACTCGACAGCACCATCCCGATTTCGATGGCAATAATCAAATCGAAAATAACGGTCAAAAAGAAGGTAGTCAAAAGCACCAAAACATCCATTTTGTTGCCTTTGAGCAAATCTTTAAACTGTCGCCATTCACTCATGTGATAGGACACCACCACCAAGATGCCTGCCAAACAAGACAGCGGAATCAGCTTGGCAAAAGGAGCTAAATACAATAAAATCAACAGTAGAACAAATGCATGCGTGATACCGGCTATGGGTGTTCTGCCTCCGTTTTTCACATTGGTTGCCGTGCGGGCGATGGCTCCGGTGGCGGGAATCCCACCAAACAAACCCGAGAAAATATTGGCGATGCCTTGTGCGGTGAGCTCGGCGTTCGAACGGTGTTTGCCACCCGTCATACCATCGGCTACCATGGCCGAGAGCAATGACTCGATCGAGCCCAAAATGGCGATGGCAAAAGCAGGTTGTATCAGCGATTGAATGGTCGCCCAAGAAACGTTTGGTATTTTGGGTAATGAAAGTGAATTGGGCAATTCGCCAAATCGCGTTTCGATGGTGGCAACCGGCAAGTCAAACCAAAAAACCACAAATGTGCATAGCACGATGGCAACGATTGACCCCGGAATTTTTGTGGAAACGTATTTGAAGTTAAATGAAATTAGGATGGTTGAAACAGCCAACATGGCGGCAATCCAATTAAAATGTTCGATGTTTTGGGCATAAACTTGCCATTTGTCGATAAAGTTTGCCGGCACTTTTTCGATTGACAATCCGAGGAAATCGTTGATTTGAGAGGAGAAAATAATCAAAGCTATTCCACTGGTAAAACCCACTACCAAAGGATAAGGAATGAATTTTAGCAAATTGCCCAAACGCAACAAGCCCATTCCGATGATGATAAAGCCCGCCATAAAAGTTGCAATAGTGAGTCCACCCACGCCGTGTTCTTGCACGATGGCATAAACAATGACGATAAATGCGCCCGTCGGACCGCCAATCTGCACGCGACTTCCGCCCAAAAGCGAAATCAGAAACCCGGCGATGATAGCCGTGATCAATCCTTTTTCGGGCGAAACACCCGAGGCAATGGCAAAAGCGATGGCGAGCGGAAGTGCTACGATGCCGACGATGACTCCGGCAATCAGATCTTTGGAAAACTGTTTGAAAGTGATGCCCTCTTTAAAGACTGTAAAAATTTTTGGGGTAAATTCGATAGGAAACATGGCAATAAGAATGGGATAACACACTTTTTTTTAGAATAAAAGCGCGATTAAATTCTGAACAAAATTACACTTAAATTGGAGGTTTCATTCTGATTATTGAATTTATTGCATAAAAAAACCGCTTCGTTCCCAATTGCTTTCGGGAGAAGCGGTTTTAAGATCAAAAGAAATAATTTTTACATCATGCCGGGCATGCCGCCACCCATTCCGGGAGCGCCACCGTGACTTTCTTCTTTGATATCGATCAAAGCACATTCGGTAGTCAAAATCATTCCTGCCACCGAAGCCGCATTTTCAAGAGCTACACGGGCAACTTTTTTAGGGTCGATGATGCCGGCTTTGAACATATTTACATAAGTGTCAGATTTTGCATCATACCCGTAATCTCCTTTTTCAGCAAGTACTTTAGAGATAACGACCGAGCCTTCACCGCCTGCATTTTCAACAATTTGACGCAAAGGTTCTTCGATGGCTCTCGCCACAATTTGCACACCGGTTGCTTCATCGGCATTGAGTGTTTTTACCTGACGCGCAGCTTGAATGGCACGAACGAGTGCGACACCGCCACCGGCAACAATGCCTTCTTCTACGGCGGCACGGGTTGCGTGTAGTGCATCGTCCACACGGTCTTTTTTCTCTTTCATTTCGACTTCAGAAGCAGCACCAACGTATAAAACGGCAACTCCACCGGCTAATTTAGCCAAACGTTCTTGCAGTTTTTCGCGGTCGTAATCAGAAGTAGTGGTTTCTATTTGCGATTTGATTTGGTTGACACGATTGACAATCAATTCTTTGTCTCCGGCTCCGTTTACGACAGTAGTATTGTCTTTGTCGATAGTCACTTTTTCAGCAGTTCCCAACATGTCAAGCGTTGCGTTCTCCAAGGTAAAACCTCTTTCTTCTGCAATCACTTCTCCACCGGTCAAGATAGCGATGTCTTCCAACATGGCTTTGCGGCGATCGCCGAATCCGGGTGCTTTTACTGCGGCAACGCGCAAAGCTCCGCGAAGTTTGTTGACCACCAAAGTAGCCAAAGCTTCTCCGTCCACATCTTCAGCGATGATGAGTAGCGGTTTGCCGGATTGCGCTACTGGTTCGAGCACGGGAAGCAAATCTTTCATGGAAGAAATTTTCTTGTCGTACAGCAAGATGTATGGATTCTCGAGTTCGGTTTCCATTTTTTCGGAGTTGGTCACGAAATACGGGGAAAGGTAACCTCTGTCAAATTGCATGCCTTCCACAACGTCCACATAGGTGTCGGTTCCTTTGGCTTCTTCAACGGTGATAACACCTTCTTTTCCAACTTTTTCGAACGCTTGTGCAATCAAATCACCGATGACATCATCGTTGTTTGCAGAGATGGCAGCGATTTGTTTGATTTTTTCGGAGCTGTCACCAACTGCTTTTGATTGTTTGTGTAGGTCGGCAACAACGGCTTCTACTGCTTTGTCAATTCCTCTTTTCAAATCCATCGGGTTGGCGCCGGCGGCGACGTTTTTCAAACCCTCTTTCACGATGGCTTGTGCCAAAACGGTAGCGGTGGTTGTTCCGTCACCGGCGAGGTCATTGGTTTTAGAAGCTACTTCTTTCACCATTTGTGCGCCCATGTTTTCCAAAGGGTCTTTCAGTTCGATTTCTTTGGCAACAGTCACGCCGTCTTTGGTGACGATGGGTGCGCCAAATGATTTGCTGATAATGACGTTGCGTCCTTTAGGACCTAAAGTAACTTTAACGGCGTTTGCCAAAGCATCCACACCGCGTTTGAGACCGTCTCTTGCTTCGAGATTAAATTTTATGTCTTTAGCCATTTGTCTAATTTTTTTTGAAGATTAATTTTGAATGATTGTAATTTTTGAAGAAAAAAATTAAACGATGGCAAGAATGTCATCTTCACGCATGATGAGGTAATCTTTGCCTTCCAATTTTAATTCAGTTCCTGCATATTTGCCATACAAAACTGTATCACCTGATTTGACAGTCATTACATGGTCTTTTTTGCCTTTTCCGACCGCAACGACAATCCCTTTTTGGGGTTTTTCTTTTGCTGTTTCCGGGATGATGATGCCCGAAGCTGTTTTGGTTTCGGCGGCGAGGGGTTCAACTAAAACCCTGTCTGAAAGTGGTTGAATGTTTAGTGCCATAGTTTTATTAATTATTTAAAATTCACTGTTTCCTTCTTGGCAGAAATTATGCCACGAGATTAATTGCTGACAAGATTCAAAAAAAAATGCCAGCTTGTCAGTAAGCTGGCATTTTCAAGATACATTTTGTATCTATTTATCCTTGTCAGTTTGGTCTTTTACCGGTGTTTCGGTTTTGTTTTGGTCATTGGCTGCAGGAATGGTTTGTTCTACATCGGGCGCGCCTTCGAGTGCTTTCGAACTGGAGGTGCCTTCCGTTTTGTTGATGGCCAAGCCGGATACCAAGATGAGTGCTACCAAAACGGTTGCCAAAGTCCAAGTGCTTTTATCCAAAAAATCATTTGTTTTTTGAACGCCGCCGATGGATTGACTTCCGCCACCAAAAGACGAAGAAAGTCCGCCTCCTTTAGGATTTTGAACCATTATCACCAAGACCAATAAGAAGGACACGATGACGATTAATCCCATGAAAATTGTAAATGTGCTCATTTTGTGTTTATTATTTTTTATCTAATTGAGTGAGTGCTCGAATTTGGTCTGCAAAGAAACCACTTTTTTCCGGATATTTCAAACTTAAAATTTTGTAGGCGCGAATTGCTTTTTTGTACTTTTTTTGTGCGACGTACACTTTAGCCAGCGTTTCTGTCATTATTTCCGGGATGGCTATCGAATTTTCAGAAACCAGATTGCCATGATAGTTTGATTCTTTGTTTGGGATAATTTTCGGGTTTTGTTCGATAAATTTTTCGATCAGGTCAAATTTCTTTTCCCGATTGATGGTTGAAGTGGATTGTTTTGCTGTTTCTGTTGGGATTGATTGTCCGGGTTTGACCGAGAATTTCAACCATTCTTCAAAGGAGTGTCTTTCGTTCGGATTAAAGCTTACAGGTGTTTTTTCTATTGCACTTTCTTCCACAGACTCAATTTCT
>PHDQ01000184.1 GCA_002841025.1 Bacteroidetes bacterium HGW-Bacteroidetes-13
AACAAGAAACAAGAAACAAGAAACAAGAAACAAGAAACAAGAAACAAGAAACAAGAAACAAGAAACAAGAAACAAGAAACAAGAAACAAGAAACAAGAATCAAGACTCAGGAATCAAGACTCAGGAAACATGAAACAAGCGTAAAAGGAAATGTTTATGAAACGACATAATTTTAAAAACTTAAAAATATGGCAAGAAAGTATGACTTTGGTTTCAGAAACTTATGAAATCGTCACAAAATTTCCTGAGTTTGAAAGATTTGGTTTAGTTTCTCAGTTGACAAGATGTGCGGTTTCTATTCCATCAAATATCGCCGAAGGAAGCAGTAAAAGTTCAAATAAACATTTTAAAACTTTTATTGAAACTAGTTTAGGATCTGCATTTGAATGGCAAACTCAAATCATAATCGCTCAGAATCGGAATTATATAAACAAAGAAGATTTCATCAATCTTGAATCAAAAATTCTTCAATTGCAAAAAATGATTTCCAAATTCCTATCACATTTAGATTCAGATATCTGATTCTTTTGTCCTGATTCTTGATTCTTGAGTCCAAAGCCTTATTTCAACATAAAATAATTTAAAACAAACCCATATGAGTTCAACAACAAACGACATCCTACGAGGCGGACAGTTCCTCGTCAGAGAGACACAATGTGAAAATGTATTTACCCCCGAAGATTTTTCGGAAGATCAAATCATGATGCGCGATGCGGTCAAAGAATTTGTGGATCGCGAAATTTGGCCAAACAAAGACCGATTTGAAAAGAAAGATTACGCCTTCACCCAATCGAGTATGAAACAAGCCGGTGATCTTGGCTTCTTGGGTGTCACCGTACCTGAAGCTTATGGCGGACTCGGCATGGGATTCGTTTCCACCATGCTGGTCTGTGATTATATTTCGGGCGCAACCGGCTCTTTTTCAACCGCTTTCGGCGCGCATACCGGGATTGGCACTTTGCCCATCACCTTGTATGGAACCGAAGCACAAAAAAAGAAATACCTTCCACTGCTTGCCACGGGAGAATGGTTTGGTGCCTATTGCTTGACCGAACCGGGTGCCGGATCGGATGCCAACAGCGGAAAGACAAAAGCCGTACTCTCGGCTGACGGAACACACTACAAAATCACCGGACAAAAAATGTGGATTTCCAACGCCGGATTCTGTAAAGTATTTATCGTGTTTGCACGCATCGAAGATGACAAAAACATCACCGGATTTATCGTTGAAAATGACCCTGCCAACGGCATCAGCATGAACGAAGAAGAACATAAATTGGGTATTCGTGCTTCTTCAACCCGTCAGGTTTTCTTCAACGAAACCAAAGTTCCGGTCGAGAACATGCTCTCTGAAAGAGGCAACGGATTCAAAATCGCGATGAATGCGCTCAACGTGGGTCGTATCAAATTGGCAGCCGCTTGTTTGGATGCACAACGCCGGGTGATTACCAATTCGGTGAAATACGCCAACGAACGCGTACAATTCAAAACTCCGATTGCACAATTTGGTGCCATCAAATACAAATTGGCAGAAATGGCGACCAACTGTTTTGTAGGCGAATCTGCTTCCTATCGCACTGCCAAAAACATCGAAGACCGCATTGCTATTCGCATCGCTGAAGGCAACTCGCACCAAGAAGCCGAACTGAAGGGCGTGGAGGAATACGCAATTGAATGTTCCATTTTGAAAGTTGCCGTTTCCGAAGATATTCAAAATTGTGCCGACGAAGGAATTCAGATTTTCGGCGGTATGGGCTTTTCAGAAGACACCCCGATGGAAGCTGCTTGGCGCGATGCCCGCATTGCCCGAATCTATGAAGGTACCAACGAAATCAACCGCATGCTCTCTGTGGGGATGTTGATCAAAAAAGGGATGCGCGGACACGTGGATCTGCTCGGACCGGCTACGGCTGTTGCCAACGAGTTGACTTCCGTACCCTCATTTGACAGACCAGACTACAGCGTACTGTTTGCCGAAGAAAAAGAAATGATCACCAAACTCAAAAAAGCTATATTGATGGTTGCTGGAAGTGCCGTACAGAAATTCGGTGCCGATTTTGAAAGCCACCAACAAATTTTGTTGATTACATCCGATATGCTGATTGAGATTTACATGGCAGAATCCGGTATTTTGCGAGCCGAAAAGTTGGCGAAAACCAAAGGCGAAGCTACCGTTCAAGAGCAAATTGCGATGGCAAAACTCTACCTCTACCACGCCGTTGATTTGGTCAACAGCAAAGGAAAAGAAGCGGTGGTGTCATTCACTTCCGGAGACGAACAACGCATGATGCTCACCGGACTCAAACGCTTTACCAAATATGCCAACGAACCCAATGTAGCGGATTTACGCACACTAATTGCCGATAAAATTATCGCAGAAAACGCTTATTGTTTCAGTTAGTCAGGTATCTATTATAATTTATTGCCGAGTGCTTTGATTTGAATCAAGGTACTCGGTTTTTTTAGCGAAAAATTGAAATTTTTTTTGCGAAAAACGAAGATAGACAATCACGATTAAAGTAACGCCAATGTGTGTTTGATGTATTTAATATTTCCAGAATAATATTACTGTTTGAAAATAAGAAATCAATCACTTCTTCAAATTAATACAATATTGATGGCATTATTAAAAAAACTACACACAAATGATTCTTCACAAATCCATTGTCATTGCGCCTACTTTTAAATACCTTTGTACTGCAATCAAAAAAACCAGATGAAGGACACAACACTTACGCAAGTACACATCGATTTAGGTGCCAAGATGGTGCCATTTGCAGGTTTTAATATGCCTGTGCAATACGAAGGCGTAATCGCTGAACACTTAACGGTACGCAATGGCGTTGGCGTTTTTGATGTCAGTCACATGGGCGAATTTTTGGTGGAAGGTTCCAATGCTTTGCAACTCATCCAAAAAGTTACTTCAAACGATGCATCTACACTTACAATTGGCCGGGCACAATATTCTTGCTTGCCCAACGAAACCGGCGGTGTTGTTGATGACTTAATCGTCTATCGCGTCAAAGAAGAAACCTATTTACTGGTAGTCAACGCTTCTAATATTGAAAAAGATTGGGATTGGATTGCCAAATACAACCAAGAAATCGGAGCGGTCATGCGCAATCTTTCAGACGATTATTCTCTTTTGGCCATTCAAGGGCCAAAAGCTGTGGAAGCCATGCAATCCTTGACTTCGGTCGATTTATCTGCCATCAAATACTATCATTTTGAAGTGAGCGATTTTGCGGGAATCGAACATGTCATCATCTCTGCGACGGGCTATACCGGCAGTGGCGGATTTGAAATTTACTGCAAAAACAGTGAGGTAAAACAAGTGTGGGAGAAGGTTTTTGAAGCCGGCAAACCTTACGACATCAAACCCATCGGCTTGGGTGCGCGCGATACGCTTCGGCTCGAAATGGGATTTTGCCTCTACGGAAATGACATAGACGACACCACCTCACCTTTAGAAGCCGGACTGGGATGGATTACCAAATTCACCAAGGATTTTGTCAACTCCGAAAATCTAAAAACAGAGAAAAAGATAGGTTCTAAACGAAAATTGGTCGGGTTTGAACTTTTAGACAAAGGCATTCCGCGCCACGGATACGACATCGTAGATGCGGAAGGAAACGTGATTGGAGTCGTCACCAGTGGCACGCAATCACCCAATCTGAACAAAGGCATCGGTCTGGGTTATGTTCCCCCCGAATTTGCGACAGAAGGAACTAAAATACACATCCAGATTAGAAAAAACGCACTTCCGGCGCGAGTCGTCAAGTTGCCGTTTTACAAAAAACCTTAATCTTTTCGAGACATGGAAAAATTATCAACAGACGAGATTGTCGAAAAACTCACCAAACTACCGGGATGGAAACTAAAATCTTGCTGCATTGAAAAAGAATTCGTATTTAAAGATTTTAAAACTGCATTCAGCGTGATGACACACATCGCTTTTGAAGCTGAATCAATGAATCACCACCCTGATTGGCTCAATGTGTACAACAAACTCAAAATCACACTGACTACCCACGATGCCGATGGACTCACTGCAAGAGATTTTAATTTGGCTACCAAGATTGAGACCATCGTAAAAAGCCACTTTTTTGTGTGAAAAGTCATGGAAGACAACCCATTCAAGTTCAAATTGATCCAAAATTTTAAACTTGGCTAGTGTCTCCGAAACAACTTCTGAAGGTCGGATGTGTTTTACTGAAATTGATGAACTCCGAACCGAATTCATAACTACATTTTCCGCTAAAAACATCCAAGATTACCTATTTTTTTAAAGAAATTCGAAGATTAATTTTTCAGAGAGAAACGAAGCGAGTTTTCGATTTCCCAAAACCTTCCCACGAGATGTCATCATAAACTTCTCTTGAAAGCCTTTTATTGTCAAAAAGCGCTATTATATCCGCGATAGTTTTTCTATATTATTGTATCATCCTATTGAGATTCCAAGTAGGTTTGTATCTGTCAATATAATAATCATAGATACCTGGAAAATCAACTCTAAGTCTATTGATAAAATCTATTTGTTGTTGTTGGTCATTGTTTCAGTTTTCTGCTAACTAACTTTCTAAACCATAAGACCTCGAACTTTAAGTCGCCATAAATAAACATGGAAAAAGTCATCCAAAGTCAATTAATTTACCGGATAACAATGATTTGAAAACCGTTTTTCATTGGTTTAAAAACGTAACTATTCAGCCATTCAAATGAATTTCGTTTTAACCGTCACTTCGCGTGGTTTTTAATAGTAATGCGACAGCTTTACTCTTAAAAATTGCCTGTCTGCCACAGGCAGGTATCGAGAAGCTTGTAATTGTAGCGTTCTCGATACGTTTTATTAAAAAAAGCGGTCGTACTGCTGATGCGTTAAAATTTAGTCACTAAATAAATTTCTTTGTTCTTTGACATTTTGATTTGTTTGATATTCTGTGAGTAACTCTCGAATAGAGGT
>PHDQ01000185.1 GCA_002841025.1 Bacteroidetes bacterium HGW-Bacteroidetes-13
TTTGTGGTTGATTTCTAAACTGCCTTTTTTCCTTTTTTACAAAATGTCGGATGTGTTTTATTTTATTGCCTATCATTTGGTCGGCTACCGGAAAAAGACCGTTTGGAACAATTTGAAACTGGTGTTTCCGGAGAAAAATGAACTAGAACTCAAACAGATTCAACGGAAATATTACAGCCACATGTGTGACATGTTTTTGGAGATGATCAAATCGTTGACCATAACCGAAAAGCAGATGAAGAAACGATTTGTCATTACAAATGCGGGAGTTGTAAACGAGTTGTCAAAGAAAAACAAAAAAAGCATCATCATGTTGTGTTCGCATTATGCGAGTTGGGAGTGGATGACCGTACTCGGGACACAAATCGATATCGAAACCTATGGGGTGTATCAAAAAATTGTCAATCCGTATTTTGACCGATTGGTGCGACGCATTCGTGCCAAATTCAACGCAAAATTGATGACCGCCAGTCAAGCAACCAGCATCATTGTCAACAACCAAAAAAACAATGTATTGGCAATCTATGCCATGGTCAGCGACCAATCGCCTTCTTGGAGACGCGCCAAATATTGGCGAGATTTTATGGGCATCAAATCGCCGGTTTTCACCGGAGCCGAAAATTTGGCAAAACGATATGATTTGACAGTTATTTATCTAAAAGTCAAGAAAGTAAAACGCGGTCACTACGAAGCAACTTTGGTTCCGATTTGTGAAGATTCGACAAAAACCGCTGCGTTTGAAATCACCGATAAATATCTGAATATCCTCGAAGAACAAATCAGAGAAACCCCCGAATTTTATCTTTGGACACACCGACGTTGGAAACATCGCAACAAACAACCGGCTAAGTTTGCCGTAGTTAGATAATTTAAAGACCTCACAGGTTTTCAATCCCGGAACATCGGGGTTGCGAGGTCTTGGTTCCGATTTTTTTAAAATATCCTTTTCTTCCTGAAAATGGTGATAAATAGTATGGAAATCGAAACAAAAATGGCGATTCTGGCTATATAATCGCCGTATTGGGTGTAGAAAGTCAATTTTTCATTGGTTTTTAAACGGCCTTTTAAAACACCTTTTTGGTTGTAACCGAGAATCGAAACAATTTCCCCTTTTTGGTTGATGATAGCCGAAATACCGGTGTTTGCAGAACGCACAATGCTTCTTCTTGTTTCGATGGCTCTCAGACGTGCGTAATTGAGATGTTGTTTGTGACCCTGCGTATTGCCCCACCAAGCATCGTTGGTGATGATGGCTAAAAAGTTCGCGCCGTTCTGAACGTAACCGGTGACAAATTCGCCATAAACGGATTCGTAACAGATGATGGGAGCAACCTTAAATTGTCCGTTGGCTGAAGTGAAGATGCCGCGATTTTTCTGGGTGGTTTTTACGGCTAAAGTTCCCCCCAAATCAATCATAAAGTTCCCGAGCACGAATTTAAAAACACTCGGGTAGGGGATGGTTTCTACGCCCACGACCAATTTGGATTTGTGATAAAGCTCAAACGGCTTGTCTTTGTAGACAAACAATGCCGAGTTGTAATCGTTGTACCAAGTATATGAATTGTATTGGTTGGTTTGTTCGCCACCCGCATACGGATTGTTAAAAATTTGAATGAGCGAAATACCGGAAAGAATATTGAGATTCGGATATTCCGCTACAAAATCATCGAGTCTGTGGATTAGCGGTGATTTTTGCAGTTTGTCTAATTGTTCTCCTTTGGCAAAAAAAGTTTCGGGAGCCACGATAAAATCAGTTTTTTCTGTAACCTGATTTTTTGTCAATTCTGAAAAAAGATGAAAAAAATCGAGGTTGTTTTGGTTGTATTTTTCGTTGTATGGGTCTATGTTGGGTTGGAGCGCGATGACTTCCACCGATATCCCTTTTTCTTGATAATTGGCTGCTATCAAATGAGAAATTGAGATTGGAACCATCAAAAAGACCAAAACAACAATCGAATTTTTGACAAGAATCTTTCGGGAGTATTCTTTTCGATTTATCCAGAGCGAAAACAGCATAGCATTGATGGTCAAAACCCAAAGGCTGCCGCCAAAACTGCCGGTGTATTCATACCACTGAATCCAATGGGTGGAGGTTGCAAACACATTTCCGAGATTGAGCCAAGGCCAAGAGAAATCCCAGTAGAGGTGAAATTTTTCAAAAGCAATCCAGAATGTAATCCAAAAGACGAGTCCGGTTTTCAGGTTGGTTTTTTTTTGAATTTTGTGATACATTAAGATTAAAACAGCCATCAAAAGACTGTTGACAAGTACTGCAAACCAACCGCCGATTTCGGTGGAGTTTCGAAGCCAGTTGGTGGTGATATAATTCCAAATTAGAAATGTCAAATAGGCAAAAAGGATAATTTTCAATCCTTTTCGTTTCGAATCACTTTGTCCAATCTTGTAAACGAGCATTAAAAGCGGGACAAATCCTATAAAAATCAAAGGTGTAAAACCGTAAGTTGGCCAACTCAGTGCCAATAGCAGACCGGATAGTATCGATAAAAGAAAATTTTTCATCAGCTGTATCTTTGTCAAAATTTTATTCTTTGACAAAGATAAACTTTCAACCCTGACCAGATTCAAAACTTTGTCGATGTCATCGATTAACTTTTATATTTATATGGATACAATTATCTGAAAATACCCAAATCGATGCGAATTGAAAACACATTGGAAACCAAAGCCACGCTTTGATCGCCAATATCGGTGAGGGCATAATCGACTTGGATGCCTTTGTATTGGAAACCGACCCCAAAATTGGGTTGGAAATTTACTTCCTCGCTACCGTTGAGTTGTTTTACATTTTGGAAATTGCCTGCACCAAACCGTAAAAAAGCCATGTTCAGATAGTTGAATTCAAATCCGACAGCCGGGTCAATGGATGCAAATGAACTCGAAATGATGTCATTGGTTTCGGCAAAACGCACATTCAAATCAATCTCAGTCAAAAGTTCGTAATCTCTACCGATTTCAAATAGTCGCGCAATACCCAATTGTGCTTTGGGAATGGTAACTTCTGTGCTTTCGGGCGTTTCTTGATTCTGTCCGGGAATGGCATCGCGTATTTTTTCAAATTCTTTTTGGTCAAAAGTCCATGAATTAACGGTAGTAGTCACATCGCGCACCATCAATCCGAATTGCCATCCGTTGGTTTCATATTGCACACCCAAATCAAAACCGAAACCCCAAGCCGAGGCAAAGTCTCCGATAACCCGCCTGATAACTTTGGCGTTTACACCATAATTAAACCCTTGAACCGGCATTTTTCGGGCGTAGGAAAATGTGAAAGCCCAATCGGTTGCCGAGAAAAGTTTGATGCGGTTGAAATCGATGTTTCCATCGCTGTCTATGAGTTCGGTGGTGTTCAAAATGTCATCGACCCCAAATCGGATGAGTGAAAAGGCAATCGCGCTTCGGTCGTCTAAAGGCATGGCAAAAGCACCGTAATCATAATTGGCGATGCTCGCAAAATAATTGGCGTGCATCAGCGACATTTCCTGGTCTTCGAGTTGAATCAAACCCGCCGGATTCCAATAGCCAGAATTGACATTGTTGGTGTGAGCGACTACAGCATTAGACATACCTAAGGCTGCTGCATCCACGCCAATATTTAAAAATTCGTTGGAATATTTGCGCGCAGTTTGCCCAAACATTGCTATTTGTATGATGGCGAAAAATCCAAAAAGTAGAAGTTTTTTCAATAAATTTTTGATTGGTGGCAAATATCTTATTATTTTTAAATTAAATAACTAATTTAGCAGACTGTTATTGTGAACACAGACAAATTTAAGAGAAAACATTGATCTACCACACATCCTCAAATGTTTAAATACGACAAACACATTCCCAATCTATTGACTTTACTCAATATGTTTAGCGGCATCATGGCTTTGCTTTACGCGGTGTTGGGACAAATGGAATTGGTTTTGTTATTTGTTTGTCTGGGTGTTTTGTTTGATTTTTTTGACGGATATGTAGCCAGGATGTTAAACGTTTCTTCCAATCTGGGAAAAGAATTGGATTCACTCGCGGATGTCATTACCAGCGGATTGGTACCTGGAACGGTGATGTTTCATTTGCTTTTTTGGAGTCAATCAACATCAAATTACGGCTTAAGTTTTTTTCATTTTTATTTGAATAACGCAGTATCAGAAAACGGTTTTGACATCATCCCGACCTTGCCTATGCTTGGTTTTGTCATCACTTTTGCCTCGGCCTATCGATTGGCAAGATTTAACATAGATACACGTCAAGACAAGTATTTCATAGGTTTGCCGACTCCTGCCAACTCCTTGTTTATCTGCACTTTGCCGTTGATTTTAGATTCGCATCATTCTAATTGGATTGGCATTGCCTTAGGAAGTTCTTGGGTTTTGGTAGGCATCACTTTTATTAGTGCTTTTTTGCTAAATTCCCCTATTCGATTATTTTCTTTGAAAAAGGATACAAACGGATTCAAATACAATTGGGTGCGATATGTTTTTGTGCTGTTGTCCATCATTTTGATAATCGCCTTTAAATATTTAGCGGTTCCAGTTATCTTTATAATGTACTTTTTGTTTTCTATTTTCTTAAAAAGTCATTTGGGATTGCTCAATTTATTGGAAAATTTGGATTTAAAAGATAAATAACAAGCAAGTCTAAACTGTATCAATAAATTTTCTTTCCGTTCGATTGAAGATTATCAGTCCAAAAAGGAAGATAAACAGGCCAAAGATAAAACTGTAGGTTAATCCATAAACGGAATAAGATCCTTGTCCCAAAAAAGCGTATTTGAACGTTTCCAAAATGCCGGTTAGGGGATTCAAATAGACCAATATTTTGAGGTTTTCCGGCAGTTTTTTTAAGATGAGTGAAGCGGGATAAACCACCGGGGTGACATACATAAACAGCTGAATACCGAAAGAAACCAAAAAGCTTAAATCCCTGTATTTG
>PHDQ01000186.1 GCA_002841025.1 Bacteroidetes bacterium HGW-Bacteroidetes-13
CGATGTTTTTTGGCGGTCGTTGAAACCCAGAGTCAGGTTGTAAAACCCGCCATCATCACCCAATTTAGCACCGTAATTCAAATTGACATCTACGGTTTCGCCATCCGCTCGTGAGGTTTGTCCGTAAGTGGTATTGACTTCCAAACCGGTATCTTTTTTAAGAATTAAGTTGATGACCCCGGCGATGGCATCTGAACCATATTGTGCAGACGCTCCGTCGCGCAATACTTCCACGCGCTCGATGGCAGCCGCCGGAATTGCACTTAAATCGGTACCTACCGAGCCATTGCCAAACGTACTTTGGTTGTTGACCAATGAAGTGGTGTGTCTTCTTTTTCCGTTGATCAAAACCAAAACCTGATCGGGACCCAAACCGCGCAAGGAAGCCGGATCGATGTGTTCCGTTCCGTCCGATGCCGATTGGCGGTTGTTGTTAAACGACGGTACCAAGTAATTCAATAGGTCGTTGATATTCGTTTGCGGCATGGATGTTTTGAGCTCATTAAGTGGCACAACATCCACCGGAACCGGGGTGTTGAGCTTGCTTCTATACGGATTGCGGCTACCGGTTAGTGTTACTTCACTCAAACCTTCTGTTCGCGATTCAAGCGAAACATTCAGAGTGTTTCCTTGAACGATTACTTCTTTTTTTTCAAAACCGAGTATCGAAAAAACCAGTGTCTGTCCGAATTGTGCCTGAATTTGATATTTTCCGTCAAAATCGGTTGTGGTACCGGTCTGCGTGTCTTTGATAACAATGTTTACACCCGGCAGCGGAATACCGGAAGGATCTGAAACAACACCTTTGATTAGATTTTGGGCTTGTAATGTCAGCCCGAAGAACAGCGATAGGAAAAATAGTTTTGTTTTCATTTTAGATTTTTTTTTGTGAAACCGGATGAGAATTGTACAAATTCTAGATTATCCGGTAACTGATTGTGTATTGTATTTATTTTTTTATTATAAAAAAACCTCACAAAGATTGAGAGGTTGCAAAGAGTTGAATCGAAGGCCGATTAGCTTTTGCAACAACACATTCGCATCGTACAGTTAAAACATTTCATAGCCGATTATTTTTAAATTTTTATGGCGCAAATGTAAAAGTTTTTTTATAATCCTACAAATATGGTCGGGTTTAATTTAAAAAAGGGGGGTTAGCCCAAAAACACTTTGATTACAGATGTCAATTCTGCTGTGTTTTCAATCATGCTCATGTGTCCGTCCGGAAACTCAACAAACGGAATCTCACTTTGTTTGGCGATATTTTTTAGCTGTTTCGCATCCAAAACATCATCCCTTTTCCCGATTACCCACAACTTTTTACCTTTGAAAGTTGCCAAAGTCTGCACTCGGTTTGGTCTTATTTTCATTCCTTCAACCGCTGCAATGATTGCCTCTTCAGACATTTTTCCGGCTGTTAAAACCATTCTTTCAACCGTCGATTTAAACGCTTCCAGTCGCAGTTGATTGAATAAATTCGGAATCGCCATCCGTATAAAAAGTTTTTTATTCTCCCGTATCGCTTGAATGGCGCGATCTCGGTTTTGGATTCGCTCCGGACTGTCTGCCTCGGGTGTGGAATTGACTAAACAAATGCCTTCAAACAATTCCGGATATTTATCCAAACAAGCCAAAGCCACATATCCACCCAAAGAATGTCCAATAAGCGTAGATTTCTCAATTTTTTCTGCTTGTAACACCCGAAAGACCTCATCAGCCATTAACTCCATCGAATGAATATTTGACAACACAGTCGATTTTCCATGTCCCGGCAAATCTATTAAGACCAATCGAAAATTCTTCGATAAACCCTCAGCTACTTCCTGCCAAATGGTATGATCTTCCAAAAACCCGTGTAATAAAACGATGGTTTTTCCTTTGCCTGTAATTTTATAATGCATCTTTAAATTTGTTATTATTGAATGGTGGCTTCGACTTCCTGCCCGCTGACAGGCAGGCGCTCAGCCACCGGGAAAAACTTCAAAATCATCCCGTTCAAAAATTGCGCGTTCCCTGAGCGCGTTCCCTGAGCGCGTTCCCTGAGCGGAGCCGAAGGGAACACTTAAAAAACTAACTCATTCATCTTGTTTATAATTTTTGTGATGTGATTCATTCTGACATTGAGAAAAGTAACGTAAATTTTCAATCTGACTATTAATCAATGCTTCTTTCTTGCGCCTGCTCCATTTTTGAATTTGTTTTTCACGTTTGAAGGCTTCATCAATTCTATCAAATTTTTCGTAATAAACCAACTTGACAGGAAGTCTTTTCTTCGTATGATTGGCACCGTGTCCATCCATGTGTTGATTCAGTCGAAGCTCCAAATCAATTGTGCTTCCTATGTAATAACTCCCATCTGAACATTCTAATATGTAAACGAATCCTTTCATCAATGTTATTTAACACGGTGGCTTCGGCTCCGCTCAGCCACCGGAGAAACGGCTCCCTGCCCGCGTTCCCTGAGCCACGAAGCTTCGGAATCGAAAGGTACAATCAAACCTGCATCACTCCCGGATTATACGGTCTTTCAATGGGCGCATGATTGGCAGCTTCGATGCCCATCGAAATCCACAGTCGGGTTTCGAGCGGGTCGATTACCGCGTCTGTCCACAACCGGGCAGCGGCGAAATAAGGAGAAGTTTGCGAATCATATCGCTGCTTGATGCGGTCAAAAAGTTCTTTTTCTTTTTCCGGCGTGATGACTTCACCTCTTTTCTTGAGCGAAGCCGTTTCGATTTGAAGCAAGACTTTCGCGGCTTGACTGCCACCCATTACGGCCAACTCGGCACTCGGCCAAGCTACAATCAATCTCGGGTCGTAGGCTTTTCCGCACATGGCGTAGTTACCGGCTCCATACGAATTGCCAATGATTACGGTAAATTTTGGCACCACCGAATTGCTCACCGCGTTTACCATCTTCGCACCGTCCTTGATGATGCCGCCATGTTCACTCTTGCTGCCCACCATAAATCCGGTCACGTCTTGCAAGAAAACGAGTGGTATTTTTTTCTGATTGCAATTGGCGATGAATCGGGTTGCTTTGTCCGCCGAATCCGAATAAATCACGCCGCCAAACTGCATCTCACCTCTGCCGTTTTTCACGACTTTTCTTTGGTTGGCAATGATGCCGACTGCCCAACCATCTATGCGTGCATAACCGGTTATGAGCGTTTTCCCGTAATCGGCTTTGTATTCATCCAGTTCACTTTTGTCCACCAAACGTTTGATGATTTCCATCATGTCGTACTGTTCACTACGCGATTTGGGTAGAATTCCATAAATATCTTTTTCATTTTCTAGCGGCTTGACGGTCTTCGATTTGCTGAAACCCGCCTTGTCATAATCGCCGATTTTATCGACGATGCTTCGGATTCGCGACAATGCATCTTGGTCGTCTTTGGCTTTGTAGTCGGTCACACCACTGATTTCGCAGTGGGTGGTTGCGCCGCCAAGCGTCTCGTTGTCAATTGTTTCTCCAATCGCGGCTTTGACCAAATAGCTTCCGGCAAGAAAAATACTGCCCGTCTTGTCCACAATCAAAGCTTCGTCGCTCATGATGGGCAAATAGGCACCACCGGCAACACAACTTCCCATCACGGCAGCAATCTGCGTAATGCCCATGCTACTCATGACGGCGTTGTTCCTGAAAATCCGGCCAAAGTGTTCTTTATCCGGAAATATTTCATCCTGCATCGGCAGAAATACACCCGCGCTATCGACCAAATAAATGATGGACAACCGATTTTCGATGGCTATTTCCTGCGCCCGCAAGTTTTTCTTGGCTGTGATTGGAAACCACGCGCCGGCCTTGACAGTCGCGTCATTGGCGACAACGACGCACATTTTTCCGCTGACATAACCGACTTTCACCACCACACCGCCGGACGGACAGCCGCCGTATTCCGCGTACATATTTTCGCCGGTAAACGCACCTATTTCTATGGATTCCGTTTTGGAATCCAACAAAAAATCAATGCGCTCGCGGGCTGTCATTTTACCGTCAGCGTGCAATTTGTCGATGTTTTTTTGCCCACCGCCTAATGCTACTTTTTTGTGTTTTTGCTTGAGTTCGGAGACCAACTGCCTGTTGAAATCTTCGTTTTTATTGAAGTTTAAATCCATATTCAAAGATACTATTTTGGGCGTTCCCCAACAAAGTCTATTGCATAGCCTTGTCGGGGTCGGGCTATCCGCTGTATCTCCATCAATTCCGCTCTGCGGAAATTGTTGGAGGATGCCGCTTCTATCCCTAACGCAAGATACGAGAAGATTTAAAATCTAACAATAGTAGATGGAGTAAAGATACATGCGCAACTACACAACCTCAAAAATAGAAGAAAGCCCTCAATGACAACCACAGTCATCAATCCCGCAGGCTTTTTTAGATTTGGATTTTTTCCAGAAGAATTTTTTAACCAAAAATCCAATGGCTATCGAGAATGTGATAAAAACCAATATAGTTTGCATTTCTTTAAATTTTAATATTTCGGTCGGTTAAATCAGTTCAAAATTACTTAATAATCTGAAAAACAATCAATGCCACCAAATAAGCGAAACTACTCATAACGGTCAGCTGCACCATCGGCCATTTCCAACCATTGGTTTCTTTTTTGACAACTGCCAACGTACTCATGCATTGCATGGCAAATGCATAAAACAAAAGCAGTGAAATTCCGGAAGCCACCGTATAAACTTTCAGTCCCGTAGTCGGAAAAACTTCCTCTTGCATTCTGTTTTTGATGGTCTCCGTTGCATCCGAATTGCCAACGTTATAAATGGTTGCCAAGGTTCCGACAAACACCTCCCGCGCAGCAAACGAGCTGATGATGGCAATCCCGATTTTCCAGTCGAATCCGAGTGGGCGGATGACCGGCTCGATGGTTTTTCCCAAAATTCCGATGAATGAATTTTCGAGGCGTTCGGTCGCTATCAT
>PHDQ01000187.1 GCA_002841025.1 Bacteroidetes bacterium HGW-Bacteroidetes-13
ACTTTATCAACTCCGTATTTGGCTAAGGATGACGAATCGGTCACATTAAAAGTCAGTGCAGTTACTTTTTCGCTGGTTTCTTTGGCAATTGCTTTAGCATAGGAGGCCAATTCGAAAGCTGTTTTTTTTAGTTTTCCATCGGAGGATTCGGCATATATGAGAATAGACATATTGATTTACTTTAAAATTTTATAAAAATTAAATGACTTTGGCTTCGTTGTGCAACAAATTGACGAGTTCTTCAACATGATCAGCACTGACCAATTTGACCGCGGATTTGGCAGCAGGTTTTTCAAATTTTGACGTGCTTGTTTGCGATTCATCACTTGTTGGATTAAGTACCGTAAGCGCTTTGCTTCGGGCAGTCATGATGCCGCGCATGTTTGGAATGCGCAAATCTCTCTCTTCTACCAATCCTTTTTGTCCGCCGACGATGAGTGGCAAATCGAATTTTAAGGTCTCTTTACCGCCGTCTATCTCCCGAATGGCAGTGGCTTTTTGTCCATCTATTTCCAATCCGATGCATCCATTTACAAATCCGTAACCCAACAGCTCGGCTACCATACCGGGAACCATTCCACCGTTGTAATCAATGGATTCTTTGCCGGCCAAAATCAAATCGTATCCGCCGTCGGCGATAACTTTTGACAGCTGTTTTGCTACAAAAAAACCATCGGTAGGTTTTGCGTTCACACGGATGGCTTCGTCTGCGCCAATGGCTAACGCCTTGCGCAGCGTGGGTTCGGTTTCTGCCTCACCGACATTGACAACCGTAACGGTCGCACCTTGTTTCTCTTTAAACCACATGGCACGAGTCAAGGCAAACTCATCGTTGGGATTGATGACAAATTGTACCCCGTTGTTGTCAAAACGAGAATCATTGTCTGTAAAGTTAATTTTGGATGTCGTATCCGGGACGTGACTTATAAAAACTAATATTTTCATTGGGTAATTTATTTTTTAATCCAAACGAAGGTACATAATAATTTTTAAAATATACTATGCATGCATAATATTTTTTTTAATTATTCTTTCACATACTGTTTTCGATTTATTCGTATTTTTGCGACTCAAAAAACATTAAAAAATTTATTTTATCCACATAGACTATGAGAACAATCCAATTTAGAGAGGCCATTTGTGAAGCAATGAGTGAAGAAATGCGCAGAGATGAAACTATTTACTTGATGGGCGAAGAGGTTGCAGAATACAATGGCGCATACAAAGCATCTAAAGGGATGTTGGAAGAATTTGGTGCCAAACGCGTTATCGATACACCCATCTCAGAGTTGGGTTTTTCCGGAATTGCTGTGGGATCAGCCATGAATGGCAACCGTCCAATTGTGGAATACATGACTTTTAACTTTTCTTTGGTTGGGATTGATCAAATTATCAACAACGCAGCCAAGATGCGACAAATGTCTGGTGGACAGTTTAATATCCCCATCGTTTTTAGAGGTCCGACTGGGTCGGCAGGTCAATTGGGAGCCACGCATTCTCAAGCTCTCGAAAGTTGGTTTGCCAACTGTCCGGGTCTTAAAGTAGTTGTCCCTTCCAATCCGTATGATGCAAAAGGGCTTTTAAAATCTGCCATCAGAGACAACGACCCGGTTATTTTCATGGAGTCTGAGCAAATGTATGGAGACAAGGGTGAAGTTCCAGAAGAAGAATATTTGATTCCGATTGGTTTAGCAGACATCAAAAGACCCGGAAATGATGTGACCATCGTTTCTTTTGGGAAAATCATCAAAGAAGCTTTCATCGCTGCCGATGAGCTTGCCAAAGAAGGCATTGAATGTGAAATTATCGATTTGAGAACCATTCGTCCGATGGATCACAAAACCATTTTAGACTCCGTTAAAAAAACCAATCGATTGGTTATTTTGGAAGAGTCGTGGCCTTTTGGAAATATTTCTACCGAAATCACATATCAAGTTCAATCACAGGTGTTTGATTATTTGGATGCGCCAATTATCAAAATAAATACAGCCGATACGCCCGCACCTTACTCACCCGTTTTGTTGGCCGAATGGCTTCCTAACAGCAATGACGTAATCAAAGCAGTAAAAAAAGTTTGCTACGCTTAAGTTGTTCTTAACTCTGTAAGTTTTAACATTTGACTTCATCTAATAACGGATGAAGTTAATCTACATTATGCAATCAAAAAATATCTTTTTACCTGTGCTACTCTTATTTAGTGCAGTTATTTTCTCTCAAACCAAAGTTGGCGGATATATTAAAGACGAAAATGGGCAACCGATACCTTTCGTAAATATCTATTTTAAGGGAACAACTGTTGGCACCATCAGTAACGAAGACGGTCGTTTTTATTTGGAAAGTAAAAACAACGAAGCCATTTTGATTATTTCAAGTTTGGGTTTCGCCGATCAAGAAATCAATCTCGAAAAGCGAGTTACTTATAACATGGATGTTGTACTGCAACAAGGTGAGCAACTCCGCGAAGTGACCGTTTACACCGGGAAGTTGAGCAAGAAAAACAATCCGGCAATCGATATCCTCCGAAAAATTTGGGAAAGGAGAAGAAAGAACGGGCTCAACATGGTCAATCAATATTCGTATGACAAATACGAAAAAGTTGAATTTGATTTAAACACCATTGACAGTGCTTCGAGAAACGGGAAGTTTTTCAAAGGGCTCGAATTTATGTTTGACTATCTGGACACCAACCGGATAACAGGGAAAACCTACCTCCCCTTTTTCATCAATGAAATATCGTCAAAAGTTTACGGTGATAACAAACTCAATAAAAAAAGAGAGGACTTATTGGGAAATAAAAATTCGGGCTTTGAAGACAATCAAAATCTGATAGAATTTGTCAAAGATTTGTATCCAAAATACGATATTTACGACAATTATTTGAAATTCTTCGACAAAAGCTTCGTAAGTCCATTGTCTCGAACGGGTGTTCAAAACTACAACTACGCTTTGAGCGACTCCGCATTTATCGACAACAAATGGAGTTACAACATTGTTTTCTATCCGCGCAGACCAAATGAGCTGACCTTCAAAGGTGATTTTTGGGTGAATGATACCACATGGGCCGTACAGAAAATTCAGATGGCAGCTGCCAAAAGTGCCAACATCAACTGGGTTAAAGAGATTTATATCGAGCAGGAATTTGAAATCGTGAACGACTCTGTCTTTCTTTTGAAACGCGATTATATGCTTTCTGATTTTGCCATCAAGAAAAAAGAAGAATCAAAGGGAATTTATGGTAAGCGAACAACGGTTTACGGAAATTATAAATTTGATGAAGTGAAACCCACTTCGTTTTATAACAAAGAAATCGATCCTTTCGACACATCAATCTACAAGAGACCGGACGAGTTTTGGGCCGAAAAACGATTGGAACAATTAAATAAAGATGAGGTCGGTATCTACAAAATGTTGGACACTTTGGTAGATGTTCCAAAATTCAAAAGAATTTACAACTTCACCTCGATAATAGCAACCGGTTATTGGGAATTATCGAAGTATAATTTAGACTTAGGGCCGCTACTCAGTTTTATTGGACAAAACGAAATTGAAGGGCTCAGACTTAAGTTGGCGGGAAGAACGTATTTCAGTCAGAACGATCTATGGCGAATCACAGGATATACCGCCTATGGTTTTAAAGATGCACGATTCAAATACGGCTTTGTCGGCAAGTGGATGGTTGGGAAAAAAGACCGGATTATTTTAGAATTAGGCCATGGTCGTGATTTGGAACAATCCAGCATCAGTTTTGCCAAGACCAATGACATTTTTTCACAAAGCGTAGCCTCATCTGCGCTTTTTACTGCGGGCGACAACTCTAAACTCACCAACATCAACCGAACCAATTTTGCCGTAGAAGGCGAGTTTTTGAAAGATTTAATAATCAAAGCCAATGTGACCTACAAGACCATGAAATCGGGTCAAGAAAGAGACTTTGTACTAAATTATTTCACAGACAATACTTTTACAACCAAAGAAAAAATTGTCAAACAAACAGAATTTGATGTTTCTTTAGATTTCACACCAAAGCGTCAAATGGCGGGATACGGTGTGGAACGCTGGGATGTGGACACCGATTTCACGAGAATTTTCGCGAGCTTTACCAAAGGAATCAGCGGAATTACCAACAATGATTTCAACTATGAAAAGTTGCAGTTTTTTTATAAACAACCGATTAACATTGGCGGTTTTGGCAGATTTCAATCTATCATAGAAGCGGGAAGACTGTTTGGAAATGTCCCGTTGGCATTGCAATTTCCCGTGCCTGCCAATCAAGCTTTTTTCAACACCTTCAACACGTTTGGAAACTTGGATTATTACGAATTTGTTGTTGACAAATATGTATCGCTACACCTCGAACACAATTTCAACGGGCGGATTTTTTCCCGCGTTCCGTATCTCAGAAAATACAATCTTCGCGAGGTGGTTTTCTGGAGAGGTGTGTATGGCGGCTTGTCAGACAAAAACATTGCCATCAATGACACCAACGTAATATTGCGTGCCCCGGACGAACACATTTATTACGAATACGGTTTTGCAATAGACAATATTTTCAGGCTGATGCGATTGGATTTCAGTTTTCGCGGGAATTATTTAGACCTTCCTGATGCAAGACCGTTCTCCATCAAATGGTCATTTGGATTTCATTTTTAATTTTAGTTCGGAAACGTTGACCCTAGTTCTCAAATCCCGAAACCACCGTTCATCGTAAGCAATTCATCCAAATAGTCGCGACTGTTGGAAAGCCGGGGAACTTTGTGTTGTCCGCCAAGCTTGTTGTGCCGTTTGAGCCAATCGTAGAATAAACGCGCTCTTGCCAAATGAATTCTTGGTTTGGTCAACGTCATGTTTCCGTTCCGCTTGGCTTCATAGTCTGAGTTGAGTTC
>PHDQ01000188.1 GCA_002841025.1 Bacteroidetes bacterium HGW-Bacteroidetes-13
TGGCTGAGTCCCGAAGCATCGGGATCGAAGCCACTTTAATAAGTGTCTTGCGTCAGGCATGAAAACCAGAAAATAGAATTTTTTTTCATTGTCTATTATTTAATTAAGGTATTTATAAACAGTGATTTATTCATAAAAAATGCCCAAAATAATTGCCGTCATTCCGGCTCGGGGAGGATCGAAAAGAATCCCCGGGAAAAACATGCAACTTTTGGATGGCATTCCACTTTTTGTTCACAGCATAAGCTATGCGCAACAGTTTCCGGATTTGATAGATGAGATTTATGTTTCTACAGATGATGAAACCATTCGTTCTAAAGCCATAGAAGCCGGAGCGAAAGTAATAGACAGACCCGCATTGTTGGCGACAGACACCGCAACTTCTGCTTCCGTTCTTGCGCATGCGCTTACGCAAATACCTGAAAAAGTAGATTGGGTGGTATTGTTGCAACCCACCAATCCGTTGCGCCCACAAGGATTGATGGAAAATGCTTTTGAAATTCTCAAAAATGGTCAATACAATAGCCTGATGACCGTAACCGAAAACAGACAGAAATTCGGGAAAATTAAAAATGGAAAATTAGCGCCGTTCAATTATACCTATGGTCAACGAAGCCAGGACATTGAGCCGCTTTATTTTGAAAACGGCTTACTTTATATAACGTCAGCAGCATTGATTCGTCAAGGGAGAATAGTCGGAGACAAACTGTTTCCGCTCATAGTCAATCATCCTTTTGCACAAGTGGACATTGATGAACCGGACGATTTGCTTTTGGCTGAATTTTATTTGAAGAAGTTTTTATAGGAATCGAAATTTTCGAAACAACCTGCCTGCCGCAGGCAGGGATTCAAGACGCTAGAATCATAAAACCTGAAACCTGAAACTTTCTAATTTCACATAAACATCCAAACCCATGAAACGCAATTATTTTCTCGTCTTGCTTGTCCTACTGACTTTTTTCGCCATTTCTTTTTTGACCAACATTTTAGGCCCAATTATTCCGGCGGCCAATCAAAGTTTTGATCTTTCATTGGCTCTTTCCGGGTTTTTGCCGCTGAGTTTTTTTATCGCGTATGGTCCGACTTCTATTCCTGCGGGTTATTTGACGGAACGCTATGGTGCTAAAAAAGTAATGATTTTGGGTTTTTTGGCCATGGCTTCGGGTTGTATTCTTTTTGTTTTTTTTCCGAGTTTTTTGACCTATTTGATGTCGCTGTTTATAATGGGAATCGGGATGGCGATGTTGCAAGTGGTTATCAATCCATTGTTGCGAACTTCCGGCGGTGAAGAGAATTTTGCTTTTTTTTCAGTGATGGCTCAATTGGTTTTTGGTGCGGCTTCTTACGTGAGTCCTTCGGTATATAGTTATTTGATGAACAATGTGCCAAACGCTACCCAAGGTGTTTCGGGTTTTCTCGCTTCGATGGTGCCGGGTGATATGATTTGGACATCTTTTTATTGGCTTTGTTTGGGGATTGCGTTGGTGATGATTGTTGTTTTAGTCATCTCAAAATTCCCTACTGTCACTTTGCTGGAAGACGAACGCGTTGAAGGATTTTCGTTGGTGATGGAATTGTTTAAAAACAAGGTCGTCATCATATTTTTTCTCGGGATTTTTGCCTACGTGGGCATCGAGCAAGGCGTTTCTGTTTGGATTTCCAAGTTTTTAGAGACTTACCACAACTTAGACCCAAACGTGGAAGGTGCTGACACCACCGGATTGTTTTGGGGAATGCAAGCCGTGGGTGGAATTTTAGGCTTGCTTTTGATGAAACTCTTCGATGTGCGAAAAGTACTCGGTGTTTTTGTTGTTGCTGCTGCGGCGGCTCTATTATTAGCTCTTTTTGGTGATGTTCAAACGGTGCTTTTGGCTTTTCCGGCGGTCGGATTTTTTACTTCGGTGATGTACCCGAGCGTTTTTTCGTTGGGGTTAAACTCGTTACCCAAACACCACGGCACTTTTTCGGGCATTCTCTGTACAGGAATCATCGGCGGTGCAATTTTACCTTTTTTGGTGGGTTGGTTGGGTGATTATGTGGGATTGAAAATGGGGATGACTCTTGTGTTCGTTGCCCTGTTTTATTTACTTTGGATAGCCCAGACAGCAAAACCTTTGGTTAAAAACAAAACCGTTTTTTCGAGTTGAATAGCTGATGACACAATAAAAAAAGCACAATAATCAATCCATCCGTATTTGATCGATAAAAATTAATCTTAACAATTTTTAGCAAATCTTGTTCGTCATTTCTTTGTGTTTTAAGTATATTTGAAAGGTTTAAAACTTAACGAAAAATATGCTGTTTAAACAACCCAGAAGCCGAAGATTCAACTACATACCCAAACACATCAAAGAGGGAAATGAAGTTTTGGATAACGATTATGACACAAGGTTGCAAAATATCAATCGATTGAACAAGCAGCGAAGGAAAAAAACATCAAATTTACCACTTTTAATAATTGTATTGGCGTTGTTAATCTTTCTTTTGTATTTTTTGAACAGTTACAATAACTAAATAATTATGGGTATTTTCAAAACACGCAAGAACAAAGAATTTAGTTACACCCCGCGTTATTACAAGGGTGAAGGGAATCCATTTAAAATCAAACACATGTTCGACGATAATCGGAAAACCATTCATAAAGCCAATTTAAAAACAAAAATAAAAAATGCTTGGGAAGATTATAAAAGTTCGACAGACAAGAATTCCAACAAGCGATTTTTGTACATACTCCTTGTTTTGATTTTGTTATTTCTGATTTTTATCGAATTCGATTTGACCATATTCCTTCCCAAAAACTAATGGCAGATATCATTCAACTTTTACCGGATCACGTTGCCAATCAAATAGCTGCAGGAGAAGTGGTGCAAAGACCTGCTTCGGCGGTAAAAGAATTGCTCGAAAATGCGATGGATGCACAGGCGGGTCGCATCAAACTTATCGTGAAGGATTCCGGAAAAACCCTCATTCAGGTGATTGATGACGGCATGGGAATGAGCACCACCGATGCGCGTTTCTGCTTCGAGCGACATGCAACTTCCAAAATTAAAACCGCCGAAGATTTGTTTCGTCTGCATACCAAAGGTTTTCGCGGCGAGGCTTTGGCATCCATTGCGGCTGTTGCGCAAGTAGAATTGACAACAAAACAAGCGGAAAGTGAAGTTGGTACTAAAATTCACATAGAAGGAAGTAAAATTCTTAGACAAGAGCCGACAGTTGCCCCAAAAGGAACATCGGTTGCGGTGCGGAGATTGTTTTTTAACATCCCAGCACGCAGACAGTTTCTCAAATCAGATCCGGTCGAGTTTCGCCATATCATCGATGAATTTCACCGCATCGCTTTGACCCATCCGGATACAGCTTTCCAATTGTTTCACAACGACAACGAACTTTTCAACTTGCCTGTTTCCAATCTCAGGCAACGCATCGTCAACGTATTTGGCGGAAGAACAAATGAAAAATTAGCACCGCTAAATGAAGAAACCGATTTGGTCGGAATAAGCGGATTTGTTGGCAAACCCGAGTTCGCGAAAAGGAGTAAAGCCGAACAATTTTTCTTTGTCAACCAACGCTATATTCGAAATCCGTATTTGCATCATGCCGTGATGTCTGCCTACGACGGACTCATCAAAGAAGGTACTCAACCTTCCTATTTTATTTATCTGAATATCGACCCAGCAAGTATCGACATCAACATTCATCCAACCAAAACGGAAATCAAATTTGAAAATGAGCAAGCACTCTATGCCATTCTCAGGGCATCGGTTAAGCACAGTTTAGGGCAATTCAGCGCCGCCGCGGTACTCGATTTTGACAGAGATCAAACCCTTGACGTTCAATACGAGCAGCTCAAGAAAACACCGAGTTTACCCAAAATTGAAGTAGATGCTGATTTCAATCCGTTTGACAACAGCAAAGGATTTGAACAATCTCGAACTTCATTCAAAAACACCCAACCGGTTTGGGGAAGTTTGTACATGGGAATGGAATCAAAATCAAACAACCCGCTCACGGAAGAATTGGAAATCGATTTGGAATCGGAAGAAGTTACCGGTTCAATGTTTAGTCAGGAAGCGGAAAAATCAAACCCAACCGAGTATTTTCAAGTGCGTGAAAAATACATCATGTGCATGGTCAAGTCCGGCATGCTTTTGATTGATCAAAACCGCGCCCATCAAAGAATTTTGTATGAGGATTTTCTGGGTAAATTATCCGAGGAGAAAACGGCCAGCCAGCAATTGTTGTTTCCCATAACTCCCGATTTTTCACATGGCGAAGTGGGATTGCTTTCCGAGTTGCGCGAACATTTGGAACACGCGGGTTTTTGTTTTTCAAAATTTAATCAAAATGGCGTTGAAATTACGGGGATTCCAGTGTTGCTTTCGCCCGAAAAAACCACTGCAATTTTGCAAAATTTGATTGAAGATTTGGAATATCAAATTCCGGATTCATACTTTTCTGCCATCGATTTATTAGCCAAAAAATTATCAAAAAGTATTGCCATCAAACACGGACAAAGCCTAAATCAAAAAGAACAACAACAAATCATCGATTCGCTTTTTGCCTGCAAAGAGCCTAAACTTACTCCTGAAAATAAAACAGTCTTCATTCAATTGGGTTGGGACGAAATAGATAAAAAATTCAATTAAAATCAATGAGTCGCATCACAGAAACGGTCAAACATTTGATCATCCTCAACGTCATTTTTTACATCGGTTCGCAAATTGTCGGTCCGCCGGCTTATGAGTTGTTTGCCTTGTATTTCCCAAAAAACGAACATTTTCATTTTTGGCAATTGGTTTCGCACATGTTTATGCACGACAGCCAAAGCATCATGCATATTTTGTTTAACATGCTTGGTCTGTGGATGTTTGGCAGTCC
>PHDQ01000189.1 GCA_002841025.1 Bacteroidetes bacterium HGW-Bacteroidetes-13
GTCAGATTTCGAAATTAGGATATCAGAACTTTGTCCACTTACTATAATTGTAGTACTTAACATTAATATGTGGATGAGTTTTTTCATATGCTCGCTAACTACTAAATATCACCAAATATAACCAACTTTTCCATAAAAAAACTCACTTTGTCGCCAGTGCATATTAGGTCGGCAGTAAGCTCACAACACGGCAACAAACGACTGTCAAAGAATTTTCTGAATATCACTCCAACGAATCAATTTGATGTGTGCTTTCGCGATGATTTCTTTGGCTTTCTCACTGGTAAAAAAATCGTAATCTGCCTGTCTCCACGGCGCGTGATAGGTGTCGTGACCCGCCGTGACGGCATTCATTTCTTCATCGTCAAACGCCAAATGTATCAAGACTATGTGAACCCCCGGTTTTAAATTTTGCAATGCATTGGTGTAAAACGCTTCCGTACCCGATTGGTAATCCGCAGGTTCCTCCATGATAATTTGATCTATAACCGGTATTTCGTTTAAATCAATCCCTTCAAAAAGTCCAACATTCGGACGAATCAAGCCTTCCATGATTTGGGTATTGACCATCGCCGGAATTTTATATTCTTGTGCTATTTTCAGGTAAACACGCAGGTATTCGGGTCGGCCGTAAAAGAGGCAACCCATGTGCGAATCCAAATGTGTCGGTTGTATGCCCATTTGGTTGGCGGCTTTGATTTGAGCGCGAATTTCTGTTTCTACTTCTTCCGGACTCGCGTTGGCGGTTACCGGCCCACAATCCGGATGCATATGACCTTTTGCATCGACCAGCCCCGGGACAACCGTTCTCCCCGCCACCGATCCCCAGTTGTAATTTTGCCATTCGTTGGTCAGCGTGATGTGGATGCCGATGTCTAATCCCGGGATTTCTTTGGCCAACTCCCCTACTTCGGCAGACCATGCCGGCGGCACCATCATGCTGGTGGAAGTGACCAAACCATTCTTGATGGCTGCAAATGTTGCCATGTTCTGTGAATGTGAAACGCCCACATCGTCACCGTGGATAATCAGGAGTTTATCGTCTTTGGAATAGCCAAGTTTTTCGGCAAGGGTTTGCGAAAAGCTGAATTGCACACCCAAAAGGAAGGCAATCGTCAGCAGTTGAGATGTGTTTTTCATAGGTGACTACGTTTTTAAAAAAGTTTGTATGGCTAAAAAGATAATCACCACAGGGCAATGAGGTTGATTAGAAGTTAAAAATACACTTTTAAATTGAAATTCGATAATTTTGAAAACATCATCCCAATCGCTCCACGAGCAAGGCATCGCAGACATCTTTAGAAAATGTTTCAAAAGAATGGTTTTCATACGAAACCACCATGCTCTTGTCGTAATCTTCAATCGATTCTATCTTCAATTTCGCACCCAATTGCAATTCGCGCCTGTTGAGAAATTTTAAAAATTCGGAAGATGAATGTACAAGCGCAACCAACTTTACGGTATCTCCGGGCAAGCAGACCCCGAGTGGGTCATAAACTTTTTGCTGCATGTCACCATTTTTGTCCGGTATGGGCGATCCGTGTGGGTCAACGTTCGGATTCCCGAGCAATTCATCCATCCGTTCGAAGAAAATAGTCGAATCGATGTGTTCTACTTGTTCCGCAATCTCGTGAACTTCTTCCCAACCGAACCCCATTTTTTCTACCAAATACATTTCCGTCAGTCGGTGTTTGCGGACAATGAGTGCTGCTTTTTTCTTCCCTTTTGGCGTGAGCGTCAGTGGTTTGTATTTTTCATAACTTACCCAGCCTTGCTCGTGCAAACTTTTAATCATGCTGTTTGCGGTTGGCAATTTGACTTGAAGTAAATTGCTCAATTCCGTAATATTAACCTCTCCCTTTTCAACGGATAGCAGAAAGAGTGCCTTGAGATAATTTTCGACCGTGGGTGAAGCCATGACTTTTTGGTATGCAGCAAAAGTATAAAAAATATTTTTATAAAATAATTTGTTAGATTAACTAAACTTATTATTTTTGCTAATCTATTATTCTTAATTTGCGGCGCAATACGCAACGATAAAAAAGTGTACCTGAATTATGGAAAAGAAATCATTAAGTGAAGTCAACGCGACCGTACACACAGACAAAACAACCCCTTGGAAACGTTTTTTGTCATTCGCCGGACCCGCTTATCTGATCAGCGTGGGTTATATGGATCCCGGAAATTGGGCAACCGATATCGCCGGTGGCTCGGCGTTTGGCTACAAATTGATTTGGGTACTTCTGGCATCAAATCTGATTGCCTTGTTGTTGCAATCATTGAGTGCGCGCTTGGGTGTGGTGGGCGGTTTGGATTTGGCGCAAGCGAGCAAAAAAGCCTACCCGAATTGGGCAAACATTCCGTTATACATATTAGCCGAAATAGCCATTGCGGCCTGTGATTTGGCAGAAATCGTCGGGATGGCCATCGGATTGAATTTGGTTTTTGGCTTGCCACTTATCTGGGGAATTTCCATCACGGCTTTAGACACCATTTTGCTGTTGTATTTATTAAAAAAAGGCATGCGCATCATGGAAATGGTTATCATTTCATTGATTTTCATCATTGGAATTTCATTTTTGATGGAGATGTTTATCGTCAAACCCGTTTTAGGCGATGTACTTCAAGGGTTTATTCCTTCCAGTCTGGATGGAAGTGCGCTTTACATAGCCATCGGAATCATCGGTGCCACCGTGATGCCGCACAATTTGTACTTACACTCTTCACTGGTTCAAACTCGAAAAATAGAACAAACTTTCAAAGGCATTAAAAATGCGCTTAAATACAATTTTATCGATTCGGCCATCGCGCTGAATCTGGCCTTTTTTGTCAATGCGGCGATTCTCATTTTGGCGGCTGCCGCGTTCTATACCAATGGTTTTTTCGGTGTGGCTGAAATACAGGATGCATCTCATTTGTTGGACAATTTGTTTGGAAAAGCGGCACCGATGTTTTTCGGCATCGCACTGATTGCATCCGGTCAAAGTTCAACAATCACAGGTACGCTGGCGGGACAAATCGTGATGGAAGGACATTTGAATCTCCGTATTCAGCCTTGGCTGAGAAGGCTGATTACCCGGTTGTTGGCTATTGTTCCTGCTTTGTTTACCATCCTGTATTTTGGTGAAGAAGGATTGGGTAGCCTCTTGATTTTAAGTCAGGTGGTGCTGAGTTTGCAATTGGGTTTTGCCATCATTCCACTGATTCATTTTAATTCCGACAAAATTTTGATGCGCGAGTTTGTCATCAAACCCTGGGTAAAAATATTGGCTTGGACGAGTGCGGTACTCATCGTTTATCTGAACGTTCGTTTGGTTTTAGAAGAAATTGGCACTTGGATGGATACATCCGAAGATCATGTATTGATTTACACCTTGGTTATTCCGTTTGTATTGGCTTGTTTGGCACTGCTTATTTATATTTTTGTCTATCCGATTATTATTACTAAGGTGAAAGAAAAGAAACAATTGCCACACGGTTACGCCCAAAAAATAGCCCTTGACGATTTGGCGGATTACAAACACATCGGCATCGCCATCGATTTTTCCGGCAACGATCAAATCCTTATCCAAAATGCGCTTAAGCAAGGTGGAAAATCAGCGGAATACACTTTTATTCATATCGTTGAAACCGCTGCCGCACGCTATTTAGGGAAAAATGCATTGGACAAGGAAACTAAATTGGATGAACAAAATATAATCATCTACCGAAACCGCTTGCTGGAATTGGGATATCAGGCAAATCATCAAATTGGCTTCGGGCCGGCAGCAAACGAAATTGTAAAAATTGTCAATGCCCAAAAAATTGATTTTTTGGTGTTGGGCTCACACGGCCACAAAGGTTTGAAAGATTTGGTTTTCGGCACCACAGTCGATAAGGTCCGACATCAGTTGAAAATACCGCTGTTGATCGTGTATGAATAGAAAATTCACCACGCAATCTCCCCAATTCCCGTAGCTTTCAGATAATCATTGGTTTTGGCAAAATGCCCGTTGCCAAACCAAAGCCCGCGGTTGGCACTGAGCGGCGAAGGATGTCCCGAAGTCAATACCAAATGTTTGGAAGCATCGATGTCTTTTCCTTTGCGTTGGGCGTAATTTCCCCAAAGCAAAAACACCACATTTTCTTTTTTTTGCGAAATCGTCCGAATCACCGCATCGGTAAAAGTTTCCCAACCGCGGTTTTGATGTGAACCAGCCACACCTTGTCGCACAGTGAGCGTGGCGTTGAGCAACAACACGCCTTGCGATGCCCATCGAAGCAGTTTGCCGCTTTTTGGGTACGGAATGCCCAACTCGCTTTCTATTTCTTTAAAAATATTGATGAGCGACGGCGGATGGGCAATGCCTTCATTGACGGAAAAACACAAACCATGCGCCTGACCGGCTCCATGATAAGGGTCTTGCCCCAAAATAACCACTTTGACCGCATCAAAAGGACAGCAATCAAAAGCGGTAAAAATTTCGGAGGCTTTCGGATAACAAAGCTGTGTTTTGTATTCGTCTTTGACAAATGCCGCCAATTGCTGAAAATAGGGTTTTTTAAATTCCGTTTGTAGCTCGATCTTCCAAGAAGGGTGAATAGTCACTTCCAATTTGCGTATTTTTGTCAAAAATAACAATAAGTTACGAGCATGCAGCCGATCGCACCCAAAACACTACTCGATTTAGAATTCGACAAAGTCATCGACCGTGTGCAAGCTTTGTGCAAAACCGAATCGGGTCAGCGTGAAGCCGCAGCCATCCAAGTCTTTCGGGTTAAGGAAGATTTGCTGTTTGCACTCGCGCAAACCAATGAATATTTGGCTTCGTTCGACAACAACAACCGCATTCCGACACACGAGTTTGAATCCATCGACAAAGAACTCCAACAGCTTCGC